>JBBRPW010000001.1:0-121196 GCA_038227435.1 Minisyncoccia bacterium
GATGATCATGATTACTGCTAAAAACCCCGCAGCTGCAATACCTAAAGTGAACAAACTATTGATGTATGCAGAAAGAGACTGAGTTGCTGCACTTATTGTTTGTTCGTTAACGATGGTACCGATGGGAGCGAGGGGGGTGTATGCTGCTGGACCTGTTGGCCCGGATTGTGCGAAAGAAATAAACGGGAATAGCAAAAAAGTAAAAATTCCAAAAAAACCTTTTAAGACTTTTTTAAAAAACTGCTGCATTTGAGCTTTTTCCAAATAAAACATTAATTCCTTGATCTGCTTTTTGTAAAAACTGTGAAGTGTTGTTGATAATTACACTAATATTTGATTGGCCTGTCGTTCCTCCTGCATTTCTAAGTACAATTCTGTTTTGGTTTGGTGGTAATGAAACTCCCTCATCATTTAAACTCCACGAGTACTCTATGTTGTTTGAGTTTTTTGATTCCGCATCAAAAAAATATGGAAATGCTTCAACTGTAATTTCACTAAGGTTTAATCCAACCTGATTATTTAAAGCCTGATTAAATAAAATTCCAAGAAGCGGCCTTTTTTCATATAAGCGAACCGTTGGATTTTGAGGAATAACTGTTATTTGTGCATCTCCACTTGAAACCCCATCTTTTGAACTAACTTCTACCCCAACAACAGTGTTTTTAACTAATGTTGGTCCTGAAAATATAAAAGTACTTTTTCCATATCCTGAATCACTTCCGTACACTTCCCCGTCCACAATCCACTTATATATAAGGGTATTTGGATCAATCTGTTGACCACTTTTATTAATTAAATTGGGAACCGCAAGAAAAACTAAATTTCCCTGGAGAGAATATAAAGATCGTCCTTTGTAAAAAGGAGGGATATAAGAACGTGATTCGTAAATTAGGCTAACGGTTTGGGGTCGAATACTAATATCTTTCGTAGTCACTTTTCCTTCTGGAGAAGTTAGGATGAAACGAACAACTGTGTTTGAACCAGCTGCCCCCGCTTTTATTGAAAACCTCGTAAGTCCCGTACCTTTTTGAACTGAAACCCCGTTCACACGCCACTCTATATTTGAAGCGTTTATATTTATTCCGTAAGCCTCTAATGTAATTGAAACATTTTGGCCAGGAGCTGGGTTTTGGGGCGAGATTGTCACGGCAACTTGCTCATCAATTTCAGGAACTCCTCTGTCTGTTGAAATCGGAAGATTATCGATACTTTTTTTAATTTGTTCGGGTGTGGGGTTGGTCGGCTCAGTTGTTTGGGCAAATAATACATCTGATTTGAGAGAGACTAAAACAATTAACATAACAATTACTGTAAATAAAGAAAAAAAAGTAATTTCCTTTCCCAACCTATTTATATTATTAAGAGCCCGATAAAACATAAATATAGTATATCAACTATTCGTATTTTGTTGAATGCGACCAGTACTATTTATGGGTTTAATTTCTCCACCAACAGTATTGTTTTCTAAAGCCAATCTATCTTGTTCATCAATTACCCCTTGTTCTTCCTCATCCCTCATTAAAATTTTCCTCCTTGCAATTTCGTCATCTACCTTTTGGTTATGCACCTCATCGCTCTGTCTAGCCTCGGCAATATTTCTAGATATAAATGAAACAATCGGGGTCTTGACCCCATTCCCCGTTCCAGTACTAACAATAAGAAAAACCGCATCTGCAAAAGGGATTAAGTCTAAAAGCAATCTTGAAATAAAACGCCATAAAATTTTCCCAAAACTTATTTTAAAAAGTTTAACCCCGTTTTTATAAAACCAAACTATATAGCAACCGTATACAAGTGCAATAAAAAAAGGACTTGCAACATATCCCAAAAAAATCAAAAACTCTTTAAAAGCCTCCACACACCAAGCAAGCCCAATTACAACGTATTCTTGATTTTTCGATATACGATTACGATGAACAAGCTCAGTGTCTACAAGTTTTGTGTAATCAGTCTTTGCGTCTTCATTCACTTAAAAAGTATACTATAAATTCAAACAGACTTACTCTGTTTTTGCCTCATTTGTGTTTATTTTATTTTCGTTTGCATCACTTAAATCTCTTTTCGCTTTTTGGATAGCCAAAATCTGCGATGGATTTGAAGTAATAATTTGATCTTCGGTGTACGATGCAATAACTTTAATAGCAACGTGCTTAAGTCCGGCAAAAAAGATTCCCTCCCCCACACTTGATTCAAGCAATAAAAATTTTTCTTCATCAGTAAGATTAAATGTTTTTTGAACCATATCAACTGATGACGGCGATTGTTTTAATAGAATTTGGATTGAAGAGTTGGTAATAATTGGCAATCCATAAGGAGATTTAAGAAAGTCTTCAACGTCTTGAGTAATTGTCGCAAGTCCTAAAAAGTATTTTCGCCCTCGTTTAGCAAGTGAAAGTAAAAATGATGCCGTGTCTTCTGATTTCATCATCCACCACGCCTCGTCAATAACCAATAATCGCTTTTTCAGCTCTTTTCTAATGGCATTCCAAATATAATGAGTCACAATATACATAGCTACCGGCTTAAGTTCATCTTCCATATCTCGTACTGAAAACACAATAAATTTCTTATTAATATCTATATTTGTAGGCCTATTAATGAAACCAGACCAAGTTCCTTTTGTGTATTTTGAAAGTTTTTGAACTAGGTTTTCAGCTCCTTCCATACCAGCAAGCACCAATTCGAAATCACTAAGAAGTGGTGGTTCAAGGTCGGTAAAGTTGGCGTCGGCAGTAATGTCTTTAAGGGCATATGTTTCAGTAATAGCTCTGTCGATAATTGCATCTTCTTCAGGAGAAATTCCTCCCATCATAATTCGAAACAATCCTACAAGGTTTACAATATTTGAGCGGAGTACATCAGCTGAACTTTCGTCAGGGCGAGGGGTTGGTAAATCGAAGGGGTTAATATGGTGCTCTGATGTAAGTGAAATATTAAAATATCGCCCTCCAGTTGCTTCTGCCATGTATTCATATTCTCGTTCAGGGTCGATTACAATTACGTCAGCATCAAACATGAGAGTTCGAAGAATCTCGAGCTTTGTTGAATACGATTTTCCTGACCCAGCTTTGGCAAATGTTACTGAGTTGTAGTTTTCCAAAGAAAATCTGTCGAAAAGCACAAGAGATGAATTGTGTCGATTTATTCCATATAAAATTCCTTTATCGGATGTAAGGTCGAATGATGTAAATGGAAATACACTTGAAAGCGGCGATGAATTAAGTTTTGTGTGAACTGAAAGTTGGTCGTCGGCAATTGGAATAACGCTTTTGAAGCCCTGCTCCTGCTGAAAGAGAGCTGGTTTTACATACACCAAGTTCGATTCAAGCATTGATTTAATTTCAGACTCTAATTTATCAAGCTCCTCTTCGTTGTCGGCGTACATTGAAATATAAATTCCAACATCAAATAAACGTTCCTGAGCTTGTTGAAGATTATCTCGAAGCGCTTCAATATCTTGAAAGGCGGTGTCGAGTAAAGGATCACGCACTAACCCTTTTTGCTCTCTCATGTGAATTTGACTCTGCACCTCCGCTACTTTTTTTGTGAGGGTTTTAAGCATGTCGGCTGTTTCAATTGGATGAACAAAAATTGAAACATCAAATACTTTGTCGAGGTTAATGATTGGAGAGAACCATGAGTCTCCTAAAAACCTGGGATATTGAATAATAAAGAAAGTTCGAACAAGTTTGTCCCCCAAGTTCAATTCTCGAGGGCTAATTTTAAGTGCAGGTGGTGCAATAATGTCGTGAAGCTCAAGTTGAGCTGAACTAAAAATTTCCTGCGGTAAAATTGAAGTAACCACAGCTGGTTTCGGTTTTGGTTTAAAGAAATTAAAGTTTGCCATTATGTTTTAATATTAACTTAACTACTGTCCAATGTTACCAGCCAATCCCCCGGGTTGTATTGGTTTCTCAATATCTCCAGGGTTAAATACTTTATAAAATAATTCAACCACTTCTTCAGTTCCGAGTTCTGCAATTCTAATTCCGCAACGTGTGAGGCCTGATTCTACAACTCCAACTCGCTGTGCCAACTGTGTTCGGTGTTCATCAAACTCATCTTGTGCTTTATTTCCAGACTCCTTTCTTTGGTTCGAAGAATTTCCTAAAAAATTAAATTTACTCATAATTCCCTTTTTATTTTGAAGAAGCGCGGGAGAATAAGGAACCACAACATAAAAGTTTTTTGTCATAATATTCACCGCTTCCGTAAAACCCTTAATGAATTCAATATATTCTCTAGTTTGAATTTTCATAAGGTCAATTGTTTGAGCCTTTAGTCGATCTTCTAAAAGTGAAATATATGGCCGAATATCAAGCTTTCTTGACTGCATTACAATTTGAACCGAGAAGTTAAGTGAGTTTAAGAAATTTTGAAATTGAAGAATAATAGAAGTTTGTTCGTCCTGCGACTTAAGTGCAAAGTTAAGTGAAGAGCACAGCAGAACAGACCGATAAGAACCATCCTTAAGAATTACAACATTATCTCGAATTTCTTTTATAGGAACAAATTCTTGTGCGGGTGTTGTACTGGTGTTAAGAGGTCCTGCCATGAAAATATTGTATCAAATTATGAGCAGATTAAAACAACAAAAAATTTTGTTTACAAAAACTGATCTTAGAATTGTAAGTGAAATGGATTTTTCTTATCCTCCTCCATTCTTTTCCGTGCATTTTCCTGAAGTTGTTTTGTTTCGTCATTGTACGCTCCTTCTTTAATGTCTAAACTCCAAGCTAATTCTTTTAATCTACTTTGATTTAGTTTCGGAATATTAATTTGGGGAACTTTTCCCAAAACTGTATTCGTTTCTTCTGGCTTCTTATCAATTTTTCTCCATATATAAAGTCGAGTATTTATATAGTACGTAAAAGCCGATTCAACCACGTCAATAAAAGGTTTATTATTAACTTTGTAGAATGCGAGTGCCAAACCGAAACCAATAATAGCCGGAACAAGTGGAATCCAAAGATAGAAAGGAATAAATTTAAATACAATGAAAGCTAAACCGGCTGAACCGGCAATGTATACGAATTGCCTAAAAGAAAGTGGACCAAAAATTTTATCTTCAACTTCAATAAATTGAGGAACTTGGTATCTCATGTGTGTAGTATAGCAGACTTATTTTGCTTGCTTTGTAATTTATTCAACCAACTCTCTGTACGGATCGATATTATATTTTCTTGGAATGTTTTGAGGAATAATATCGGCAAGCGGACGCTTTTTTGTAATAGGCCGCACTGGTTGATTAGCCCCGCCCACCTCTTTTTGCTCAACAGCAGGTGTTGTTTTATTTACCTCTAACTCTCCCTCCTCGAACACATCTTCAGGCTTAATAGTTGTGTGGTCTTGAGGCAAAAAGAAAATATTATTTTCGTGAGATGGAATTCGATGTTTAAGATCAGTGATATTGCCTGCATTTTCTTTAACTATCTCTTTACCCTTAAAATTATGAGCAGCTGCTTCAACTAAAGCTTCCTCTATAATTTCAGCGGCAGTATTTTCAGGAGTATCTGGACTAAGTTTGCGTTTAACAATTCGCCGATGCTCGGATGAACTAATAGGATTTTCTATTTCGCTCAATAAATCACTTCTCGACATTTCTCTATAGGAATCATTAGGATTTAAAGCCAACACCCCACCTGAAAAAATATCATTTTCTGTATTTTTTGATCTCTCAACTTCTAATTCCTCTGCTCTTTGTACTAATATATGCTTAATATTTTTAATTATTCCCTCATTCACTTCGTGTGTAATGTCTCTGGCCACAGCATCATCAATACCCAATCGATTTGCAATATTTTTCTGAAATTTGTTTGAAGGTGTTGCCCCAGTTATTAGAGTGATAATTTCAGAACTCAAATCCCCTGTTTGGTCGATGTGTAATTTAAATTTCGCTCCAATGTCTTCGATACTTTGAAAAAACTCAGGAGAATTAATTAAGCTCTTGATATTTTCAGGTAAGGAACTTGTTGGTGTTTGGAAATCTGTTGGCATATGTTTTTTGTTCTGTCGTCAATCTTATTTTACGGCTTACCACCCCCACTTAATTTTCTTAATGCAGCCGCAATATCTGCTTGGACCGCATCTCGATCTGCTTGTTCTTGAGATGCCTTTGCTTGCTTAGCGGCGGTATCTGCTTTGTTTCTTACTTCATTTGCTTCAACCGCTCTAATTAATGGAGTTATTTTTGTTAAATCTTTTACACTATCTGCGTGCAGTTTTGCTAATTTTGCAAAATCATCTGCCTCTTTTGCATGCTTTTCTGCTTCTGCTTTTTTTACACCATTATCTTTTACTTTTGCTGCGTGTTCAGCAGCTAACTTTGCAGCAGCAACGGCGCCTTCATGAGCTCTGTCAACCGCCTCAACCGCCTTTCGATGAGCTTCGTCAGCCTCTTTTCTTGTTGCCAGTGTTGCAATTGCGGCCATGTCGTTAGTTGATACATTGTGCGCATCCGCAGCATAGTTCACCGCATCACCCCTTGATTTATTTGCTGCTTTAATACTATCGTCATCTCTTTCCCTGTCAGTGATGAAGGTTTTAATGTTATTGTTTTGCATTTGGAGATATGCCGGATGGCTTTCCATCGCCGATATTTTATTTTTTATATTTACTCGAGCATTGTCCCTCACACCGTTCTCATATTCAGCCTTCATAACAACATTATCGTATTCCGCCCTTGCTTTCATTGCTTCTGGTGTAGTACCAGGAAATGGTGGTGGGCCTGGAGGCCCATCCGTTCTCACAGAAAGCTTCTCTCCAATTTTCTCAAGCTGCGATCTCTTAATTCCGCGAATGAAGCCGTCGTTCTCTGTTAGGTTGTTTCCCTTCTTTGTTTCATCGATAATAATGTCAGCCAAATCACCACCTTCGTATTCATCCATCATATCCGAAATTTGTTTTTGACTATAATTTTTAATTATATTTTCTCCAAATCTTTTCTTCCTTTCAGCTTTAAAGGCTGCCTTTGTAGGTTCTGTAAAGTTTGATGCTTTAGCTGCTTTTTCAGAAACACCCTTAGATAGATTTCTCATAATTACTTGGCTTAATGGGTTAGCCGGATCGAAGTCATATTGGTTTACATTATCTTCTGTAAATCGTTTCTTAATTAGTGCCGCAAGTTCAGGACTAATTTTCTTATCACCTTTCGAAATTGCTTCAAACTCTTTCGCAATTTCCTCAGAGTTAGACCCCATTGTGTTAACAAGCGCATTGAATGATGCGAAACGAGCTGTCCTTAATTTCTTTTGTAGCTCATCACTATCTTTAAGCTTTTCCTCCTTAAATAATCCTTCATGCTGAGAAGTTGTTAAATCTTCTTGTACTCCTTCCAACGTTTTCATATCAAGTTCAGCTAGCTGCTTAGGATTCAATTCCTTCAATGATTTCATATAAGCATCCTTAACTTTAACTGCCTCCTCAAGCTCTTTCACTTGCCAATCTTCAAGTTTAATATTTTCTTTAGCCGCTTGTTCTGCATTTGAAATTATGCCTTCAATTTCTTTTCTTCTTCCGTCATACTTCTTATGGTTTTCCTTAAGTTTCTGTATAGACGCAGTTCCCTTAAGCTCGGTGAGTCGTTCTCGTTCCTCTTTATCAACCTCTTTATTTGTTTGGTATCCTCCATATTTACCATCTTCACCCATCTTCAATACATTTCGAGTTCCCAAGTCAGCATTTACAATGGCCGCTTTTAAGCCCCCAGGTATTGCTTTAGTTAGGCCAAGAGTACCAAGAGCTGCAAGCTTACTCTTTCCAAACTTGCTATTACTAAATGCATCAAGACCTTTTATTGCTCCAGGTACCACTCTTGCTGCAACGTTTCCATATATACTTCCAGCACCCTTGCTCAATCTTCCAACAGTATTTCTTCCAACGGCTCCTCTAAAACGATTGGTTAAGTTCGTAAATACCGCACCAGTTGTTTTTGCTCCTGCCCCACCAACAGCTTGAGCTCCAAGCACCGCTCCAAAAATAAGGGCAACAGTAAATGCATAACTAACCAATACGTTTGTGATGGATGTATCTCCTGTTCCTATTCCAGCTAAACCATCTCCAAGAGTCAATACATTTGCTTTTTGGATATTCTGCATAAAAATGAAAGCAATGTAGATAAGAACCATGAACACAGGAAGTGCTAATAATTCTTTTTGTAAACGACTCCACCATTCATTTGCAAATGATTGTGTTGCCGGAAGAATAATGGCAACAACCGGAAGTACGCTTGATGCCAACAATAACAGTAGAGAAATAAAACGATACAGCAGCATTAATGCCGCAGAGAAAAATGCTATAGCGGCAATAATTAATAATATTGACCCAAAAATTGAAATAATGGTGATATTCCAATATGCACCTGCCTGTAAATTCCACGGAACTGTACCTGGTGTTGCGGGGGTATTGTTTCCGGGTTGTTGTGATGCTGGAGTATTTCCGTTTGTACCCCCAACCACTTGGTTTGCTGTTGTACCCAATCCACCATCAACATTTTGAGCCACTGAACCAGCTTTGGGACTGTAAAGTCCATTTACTCCTAAAGTATTTAAAAATCCCTGAGAAATTCCTTTGTCAAGAGGTATGTCTGCAGTTTGTCTACCTGTCTGAACAGGATTACTTACCGTAATTCTATTATAAAAAGCCAAAGCAAATACATTTGAAAAATCAATTAAGGCTTTTGTATAAAACAAACTAAAATTCATTACAACGGCGGCAATAATTACTTTAACTAAAAGTTGCTTTACATTATATGCCGAGGATTGAAGAATTGTTCCAATCGAAATGGCAATCATAATGAAAATAAAACCAATATTTGCTATATCTCTAAATAAAGTCCAAATTGTTCCAATTCCAGTGAATGATTTAATTTGTTGGCTTAAATTAACAACTGTATATGTAATTAGTTTGTCGAATAAGACTCCAGATAACCATAACAACCAACTAATCCCTCGCATCAAATAGTTACTAAAAATAGCCAATACTCGAACTGCGCATGCAGCCGTAAAAATTGGACTACCAGGAGCCTCCTGACATTTATTTACATCTGTTTGTGCGGCATCTACCGTTCCAGTTAATCCATTTGCGATTCTATTACCTGGATTTACTTGAGCTGCTCCAGCGTTTGCAGCAGCAGCAAGCGCCGCGACCGTTCCTAAGTGCCTATTGGCTAAGTAAGCCTGTATGGCAGCAGTACCAGCCCTTGTTACGGTTGAGGGTAAAGCCACAATGTTTATCCCTAATGCATAGGCTGTGTTTGAAAAACTTCCGTTAAGTTTTTGAAATGTCCCTGATTGGTCAAATGTGTATTTATTACCCTGTTCTGTGGTGCAATCAATTCCAACTGTTGCAACTCCCAATGTTCCTACCCCTCTCGAGCAATCTGAGGGAAGTTTCTCTGAGTTAATATAGTAATCTTTTCCTCCCGGGGTATTTGGGTTATCTACCGGTACAATTACATAGTGAGGGTCATTACTTTGAAGTGCTGAAAGTGGAGCCCCAGGTGTTCCTGTATACGGATATGTTGAAGAAAATTGTCCCGATTCGGCATCACTCGCGCCTTGAGGATTCTCAATACTTCTAAGTTCTGTTACCCCATTTGCATAGGTAAAAAAATGATATTTGAGACCGCCATTTCCAGTGTCATATAAGGTCTCTGTTCCAGGGCTAAACACTCCTGCAGTGCCTGAGTTTGAAGCGGTTAAAATCTCACGTTGTCCGTTAGTGGGAGTTAGGATTAGTTGACCTGTTGAACTAATGAGTATTGCGTTTTGTGAATCTAGTCCGTTCGGTAAACTTCTCGGGTTTGATATAAATAGATTTGATCCTGTTGGAATCACGTTTGATGCGTTTGAAATTTGATACGTACCAAAAAATACACATACAGTAAATAAAACCGTTAAAGCGTATCTTTGTGCCCTATTCATTTACAATATTGTATCATGCTTAAAAATAAAAACTGTGGTAAATCCACAGTTTTTATTTAAATAAATTATTAAAATATTTTTTAAATAAACTATTTCAAGTTACTCTGTATTATTTTGAAAATGCTTTACTTAGTGCTGTTTTAACCAATTGATTTACCAAAGCACTAATTACTTGATCAAATTTTGTTGCAAGTATTGTTCTATCTAAACCAATTCCAGTTATCTTTGATGCAGCATCAGCAATTGTTTTTCCAGGAGTAACAACTTCACAATCTTTGCTTTCGCCGATTACTTTTCCACTCGCATCTTTATCTTCCTTCCAATCTCCACATTTCTCATATGATAAGAAGCCGTTGTTTTGACCAATTCCAACCTGAATCGTGTTTTGTTTTTGTTTTACTGATAAATCAATTGAATCAACAGATAATATATAAAGCCCCTGCTTATTATTTTGAAGATTTTGACTAACTGAATAGAAATTAGACCAATTTGCAGCAGCAGGCGCTCCTTTAACAAAAGCTTGAAATCCTTGTTGAGTTTTCATAATTTGGGAGAGCGTACACTGAGTGCCACTTCCTTTACTACCTCCTCCTCCGTATTGATTGGCCAATCCTATTGCCACCTCTATTTTAATAGGTTGACATGCATTTACTCCCAAAGTGCCATTAACTAAGCTTCCAATGAAAGCACCAGCCTCTCGATCTGCTAAATTTTTAAAGAATGCTGTTGGATTTCTTAAAAATGCAGGATTTCCGTTAAAACCACCATTAATCCAGGCAATTGTTGAGTCAGCTATATATGCAATGATTGCATTAATGAAACAATACCCAACTGAATCCCAACTAATTCCAACGGGTACTCCAAAAAAAGAAATTCCGGCTTGCGCCTGAGACTCAGTACTTGTAATCCCTACCTTTACGGCACTTTCAGCAATTGATCCGATTGCTCCTGTGATAGCCCGTGAAACTGCTTGTCCCAAGATTCCTCCGATACACGACCCAGCAACACTGCTTGATTGTGAAGTAGAAGCTACACCACCATTCTGTACCCCGTATGAAGGTGGTTGAACATAACGAAAAGTTCCATCTGGGTTTTTGATGATGCCTGGAGCTAATTCTCGTGATCCAGGTGCATTTTGACCCGGACTGCCGGGGGTACTTTGCGCATCAACTCTATTTATTTGAAAAGGTACTGAAAAAACGAGCACTCCTATCACCAAAATCGAAGAAATAATTCTTACTCCGTGAATTCGAGCATTTTTTTTAATCATTCTGTAAAAATTTGAAAAAATCATTGCAATGTTGTTTATCAACTTTATTATTGTCCAACTGTTTTATACCAAAGCGCACCAGCATCATTAGTATTAAAAATTATACCATTTATTTTAAAATAATTTACAATTTTGTCAGTAATTGAAGCTCTGTTTGATTCAAGATCACTAAAACTTTTAATCGCCAGCACTCCTTTTGCAGGATCTTTTTTATATTGATTCACAACAATAAGTGCACCATAAGATGCTGAAAAATTATTAATTAAATCAAGATGAGCCTGAGCAATTTCGGTGGGAACAGGAACCGATAATAATTTTTTTGCCAATGTATTATAAAATAAAATTCCCTCTTCATTCGTTGGAAATGAATTTCGATTAGTTAAACTTTTTCCTTCATTAACGTAAATTTCTGCCGTCTTATTCGCATAATCCTTAATTTCATCTTTATTCTTAGGGCTAAATATGGAAATATTCGATTGGTTATATTGAACAACATCTATATTTACATTTAAGTTTTCAAGCGCCTTATTAATAATTTCTGTGTCATCACTTGATTCAAGACTTCCAGATTGACCTTTAGCTAAAATTTCCGTACTTAATCCTTGTGCGATTCTCGTAGTTAAATTATTAGGATCAAGTAATGCGGCTTGAGCTGGAGAAAGTGTGTCATCGGTAGTTGATGCACCCGCCCACAAGCCCGAAGGTAAATTACTTAATGAAGCACTGTTCTGACTCGGATTATTCGTTCTATTATCCACAGTGATATGCGCTGTATCGGTTTTTTTTGAAAAAAACCTCTCTTTATTTGCGAGCACAAACTGAGCTCCAAAGAAAAGAAAAAAAGCAGTTAAAACCGAAATCATTCCATATAAAACTTTTTTTGATGGGAGCGAAACCATGTCTATACTTTATCACAAAATTAAATCAAAAATTAAATATCTTTGTTCTTATTTCGTATTCACGATTATGATATACTTTCGTCATGAATCGTTCGTACTTTTTAGGTTTATTTGTTGGATTATGCATAATCGGTGCTTTTTTCTATGCATCACGTGTAATTGGAGAAACCACAATAACAAATGTATATACAAATCCGGCCGTTACACAAAATTTGTCTAACTCTCGCCCTGGGCAGCCTATTCGTATTATTGAACCAGCGGAAGGCAATGATTATTCAGAATACCCCTATCTTTACCCCGTTACTTTGGGTTTACGTTTAGGAAATACGGGAAATCCAGTGAGATCGCTACAGGTAATATTAAATAATGACTCTGATACACAGGTTGGAGCGCGTGGAGCTGGGTCAGCCGGCTTCGAAACCACATCGTTTGGCTCAAAAACCAGACTTGCTTTATTGAAATTTCAACGAAAATACGCCTTATTTCAAACAGGATATGTAGATTTGGCAACATTTAATAAAATAAACCTTCTATTAAGTGGGGTAGATACTAATGCAACAAGTACCGCGGCGACACTGATTGGTCAAGCTGCAAATGCACCCCAAAGTGTATTCAGTAATTATTTTTCAAACTACCCCTCTAGTCTTAATGGACCCACAATTACAACTGTTACCCCTACAACTGTTCATGACGGAGACACTGTAACAATTACAGGCACTGGTTTTTTGGATTTAAATAAAATAACTACCGGATTCGATCATTTTGATGATGTTCCATCAACAGACGGTAGAACAATTACCTTTGTGTTTAGAAGTAGATTGCAGACTGATACGAACCGGCAAATCGCAGCATCAGGTAATTCAAGAAGACAATCTGAAGTAAGGGCGGCGTTCGAAAGATATACCGCAAATCGCCCATTTCCTTTTTTCCTTATGGTTAGTAATGGAAATGGAACAAGCAATACCTTTAGAGGTATATTTCAACTTAGATAATTAATATATGTCAAAAATAACCAAACAATTTTTTAGAGGATTAATTACATCTGTTTCTTTGGGAATAATTTTCTGGGCACAAAGTATTGCAACAACTGCAACTGCTCAAACAATTATCATTCAACCCTATGGAGGAACAATTACAAGTGAAAATCCCGAAGTTTGTTGTAACGGAATTCTTTTTGAAGAAGAAAAGATAAGTGAAAATAGTATCGCCAACTTCTCGGAGGACAAAAAGTTATTTGATACTATTCAGATGGTTAATCAAGCTGAAGGGTCCGGACTTAAATCTGAATATTCAACAAGTAAGAAAACCATAACACTTCTAAATGAAATTCCTTTGATCGGTATATGTATTACTATTGATTCTGAATGTGAACAACCTAAAAAAGACACAGTTGCTTCTTATGTTTTAATGATGGGAACCACTTTACCAGATCAGGGGTTAATTTAATTTCTAATTTCCATTCCTTCAAAAAGTTTTTTCCAATTTTCAATATTCATATCTTCAGCTCGACTTTTTAAATTTATAGAAAGTTCGCTAAAAGCTTTTTCCAATTCTAATTTATTATTGCCAGCCTGCACCAAATTATTTAAAAGCATTTTTCGCTTATATTTAAAGGCACTTTTTACAAATTTGAAAAATTCCTCTTCCTCGTTTTTGTTCGCAAAAGGATTTGAAATATCAAAAATATGAATGATTGCGGAATCAACTTTGGGAGCAGGTGAAAAATATTTCGCCTTTACCGTTTCAACATACTTAGGTATTCCAAATATTTTAATGGATATTGAAAGAAGACTCTCCCCTATTTTTTTACCTCTTGATCTTGCAACAATTCTTTCCGCAACCTCTTTTTGTACGAGCAGAGTTATTTCTTTAGGTTGGTGTTTTGTTGTTAAAAACTTTCGAATAATTTCGCCAGTAATATAGTAAGGGATATTTGCAATAATTTTATATGTTCTTGATCCAATCTTTTCAAAAATTTCATCTGTTATTTTTTCTTCCAAAATATCACCGTGAATTAAAATAAAAATTCCATCTTTGATTGCTTGTGCAAATTTTTCTTGTAAAAACAAAAATAAATTATCATCTTTTTCTACTCCAATATAAAAACCATCACTTTTTTTATTTTCCGCCGTAGTATTTTTATTAATTGCATTTTCACTTCGAATTTTTTCAATAATCCCTTCGGTAATGGCCCCTTTTCCTGGTCCAATCTCGAGAATAATATCTCCATATTGAATATTTCCACTTGAAACAATTAATTTTTTAGCAGTTGAAGACGTCAAAAAATTTTGCCCCAAAGATTTTTTTGGTACGTGTTTTACTGGATATTGTTTTTCTTTTTTATTGTCATCAACGTGTTCCATATAGATATGTTTTTTATTTAAATTTTCCTTATCATTTAAAAATCAATAAAGATTGATTTAATATTTGAAGTTCTTCCCCGTTCATCTCGAATAAATTTTAATCTATCTTCTTCAATATCAAAAATGAATTCCGACGGTATGTTAACTCTCCTTTCTCCATAAATTGTTCGTAAAGATGAATGGGTTAGCCATAGTTTTTGCTCTGCTCGAGTAAGGGCCACATAGAATAATCTTCTCTCCTCCTCCCCTTCTTCGGGCGTGATATTTGTTTGAAATGTTCGGCGATGTGGAAATAAATCGGCTTCGAGCCCTGTAATAAAAACAGTATCAAATTCAAGTCCTTTTGAGCCGTGAATTGTCATTAATTTCACTCCCTCTTTTCTGTCCATTATATCTAAATCACTAGCAAGTGCTGCTTCTTCTAATAATCCTAAAATCCCCTCTCCTCCCTCGAGTAAATCATACTTCGTAGCAATTGTTACTAATTCTCTAATGTTCCCTAATTTGTCTTCGTCCTCGTCTTTCCCTTGTTCATACATGGTCTGTAATCCAGTAATATCTAAAACATATTTTAATGCATCCGATGGTTTTTTTTGTGCGAGCGCCAATTTAATATTTAATAACATTCCAAAAAAAGTTTCAGCTTTTTGTTTGGGTCCTCCTGTTAACTTCTCTTCAATAATTTGTTTTGTAAGCGCTAAGCATTCTTCAATATTTTCTTTTTCAAAAGCGGCAATAATTCCGCTTTCAATTATTTTTTCTTCGGTCTGTGTTCCGATTCCTCGTGCTGGCACATTAATAATTCTTCGAACATCTCCTTCTCCTCCTAAAAGTGCTGCACGAATATACGAGAGAGTATCTTTCACCTCTTTTCGTTCGAAGTATCTTGTTCCAAAAATGTCATATGTAATTCCGTGTTTAATAAATGCATCTTCAATTACGCGCGATTGAAAGTTTGCTCGAAATAGTACTGCAATTTGTTTTGGTTCGATTCCCTCTCTAATTAAATTAAAACAAGTTGATGCAATGTAGTCAGCCTCGTCATTTTCATCTACTGCTCCATATACATTAATTTTGTCTCCCCCATCTTTTTTGGTAAATAAGTTTTTATCTCGACGATGTTTATTTTTTTTAATTACATCATTTGCTGCTCCTAAAATAATTTGAGTTGAACGATAGTTTTCTTCAAGTAAAACAACTGTTGCCTCCGGATAATCTTTTTCAAAATTTAAAATATTTCGAATGTCTGCTCCTCGCCAACTATAAATATTTTGATCTACGTCTCCCACAACGCATAAATTTCGATGTGCTGCAGCTAAGTGTTTAGTAATTAGATATTGAACTCGGTTTGTATCTTGATATTCGTCAACATGAATATATTTCCATTGATCTTGATACAACTTCAAAATATCGGGTCGTCGCTCAAATAAAACTAAAGTTTTTAAAAGAAGGTCATCAAAATCAAGAGCTTTCTCACGTTTTAAGCAATCTTCATATGCTTCCCATACTCGAAGTGCAATACTTTCTGAATAATCCTTACTCTTGGCTATTTCCTTAAATTGAGCAAGAGTTCTTCCCTCACTCTTTTCTTTACCGATGCGATGCATAATTACTCCAGGATCATTGGCTTTTGGATCTACTCCGATTCGTTCCATCGAAGATTTTATTGCTCTTTTGCAATCTGCTTTATCAAAAATCGAAAAATGACGAGGTAAATTGAAAACCTCAGCATGATTTCGAAGTATTTTTACTCCGAGTGCATGAAAAGTAGTAAGAAGAGGTAAAACTCCAAATTTAAGTCGTCCTTGTACCCGCTCTCGCATTTCTTTCGCTGCTTTATTGGTAAAGGTGATACCAATAATATGTTGGCCACCTACTCCCCCTTCAATTAAAGAGATAATTCGCTCTGTAACAGTTTTAGTTTTACCAGCTCCTGCACCAGCTATAATTAGTAATGGTCCCTCGGTAGCCTTCACCGCTTTTTGTTGCTCAGAGTTTAATTGTACAAGTCCTGTATTCATGAAAAAAGAGATGTTTGATTGAAATGCTAGTCAAAATAATCTAAAAGTACAAAATATTTTGAAATTATTTTATATAATTAGTTATAGCACAAAGCATACTTCAAACTAAGCTTTTTTAATTAGTTTTTCGGTTAAAAATTCATCAAGAAACCGTAGAGAAAATATAAAGAATTTCTCAAATTAAAGGTTTGACGAATGCTCCCTACTCGGTACAATTACTGATGCACTGAGGCTATTTCCAACCACTCCTCCTCAAGTGAATCATGTCTCAACACAAATTTAAATTAAACCCTTTAAGTAAGCCACTTTTAAAGGATTCATCGACCGATTTTTTGACCCTTTCTTCGCTAAAAACGAAGCAAAAAATACATCTAAACTTAGCCTATATAAAGCTCAGTTCTATTGTTATTACAGTGGTTATGTTGTCTAATTTTAACTACGCTTATGCCCAAGACGCAGTGGTTAAAAAAAGTATTCAAACAATGCCTATTTTGCAGGGAATTTCTGTTCCTTCTTCTGAGAACTCAACCTCTTTAAAGCCAAAAGTGAAGGAAGTAGCTATTTTGGTAGACGGCAACTCTCTTTCCTCAAGACCTCAATCGATAGATAATGGTGAGGAAATTACACAGTCACTAACTGATCTTATCGCTACATATGATGTTGAGGAGGGAGACACACTTTCTGAAATTGCTCAAAAATATGGAATTACAGCAAATACAATTGTTTGGGCAAACGACTTAGATTCGAACAAAGCACTTAAAAAAGGACAAACTCTTATTATTTTGCCAGTTTCAGGTGTCAAATACGTTATTAAAAAAGGAGACAGTCTAAAAAAGGTAGCCGAAACGTTTAAGGGTGATGTCGATGAAATTATTTCATACAACAACCTTGCAAATGAAGCAGATATTCAAGTTGGACTCGAAATTATTATTCCAAAAGGAGAAATAACAAAACAAGTGAGTGTAAAAACATCAAATACTAAGCTTTCTAACATAGGAAAGGACACAAAATCTCTTATTACAGGCAAGGTAGCTAAAGATAACGTTACTGGATATTTTATACGACCAACAAAAGGAGTTAAAACTCAAGGCCTCCACGGACACAACGGTATCGACTTCGCTAGCTCACTTAATTCCCCTATTTATGCTGCGGCTTCTGGAAAAGTAATCATTGTTAAAAATGGAGGATGGAATGGTGGATATGGAACTTATATCGTTATTGCACATAATAATGGAACTCAAACTATGTACGCCCACTTAAATGGAGTAAACACCAATCAAGGGGATGTTGTAAATCAAGGCCAAGTAATTGGATTTATGGGAAGTACCGGAGATTCAACAGGGGTTCATATTCACTTCGAGGTTCGAGGAGGAGTTAATCCTTTCTAATTAATTTCTATTAATTTTAGGCATTATAAATATGCGATCGATATTGCAAAGATTCTAAGACACAGTTGTCGTCTACCATTTCTTTATTATCGTAATACGCAATTGTTTCGGCTACTTTTTTAACATTTTCTCTTGATCTTTTAGATAAGGTCATTTTTTTGCACGCAGTATTCAATATACGTATTGCAGAATCACTAAATTGCAATGACACTCCATCTATTTCGTTTTGTATTTTTAATTTAGTTTTTCGAATATTCTCTTCTAATTCAGTTCCACATAAAACAGAATCATTTTTTTGAAATAAATTATTTTTTAACCCATTACTATCCCCTCCATCAAGATGTACCCAAATTGGTATTCGATCAATTAACGGCTGTGAAATTTTTTTTTGATATTTTGCAATTAAAAATGGATGACACTCACATTTTTTAACTCTGCTTCCATTATTGCCACAAGGACATGGATTCATTGTGGCTATGAGCAAAAAATCACAAGGAAGTATTATTGTCTCTTCTCCACGAGCAATACAAATTCTTTTTTCTTCAAGGGGTTGTCTTAGAGCGTTTAGAGATCTTGAGTCAAATTCGGCTATTTCATCTAATAGTAAAATTCCTTGATGAGCATTTGTTATCTCCCCTATTTTTTTTGATCCTCCAACCATCCCTGCATACGAAGCTGTATGATGCGGTGTTCTTATTGGAACTTCCACTAAAGATTCAAGATTCTGAGAAGTGTTGATTGAATTACTTAAGAAATTTAAACGACATTTCTCAACCACCTCTTTTTTATTTAAAGAACCAAACAATTCTTTAGCGCAGCTTGAAATCATCGTCTTTCCGCTTCCCGCAGGCCCCCAAAAAACAATATGATGTTTTCCTGAAAGAGCTATTGCTAGAGCTCTCTTGGAGAAATTATTATCAGTAATAGTATCTATTTTATATGTGTCATTTCCATGCTGTTTAAATAGTTTTTCTCCGCTTTTTCCTACCTTAGTTAAAAAAATCTCCCCGTTTAGATTTTTAACCAGTTTTATTTTTTTGAGATGATCAACAATTTCTTTAATATTTTTTATTGGAAAAATAATAATTCCCTCAATTAATGCAGCTTCTAATTTATTTTCATAAGGAATGTATGCTTCATTTATTTTGTTTCTCACTGCCTCTGTTAACATAGTCACAATACCTTTTACCGAACGAACCTCACCATTCATTGAAAGTTCGCCAATAAATATTTTATTTTGCGCCTCAAAATATACTTGTTTTGATGCAATCATATATCCAACAGCCATGGCTAGATCAAAATACACCCCCTCTTTTTTTAAGTGAGCCGGAGCCAACGCAAATGTTATTTTTTGATTTTGCGTTTTAGGAGATATAAAACCACTATTTTTTAAAGCTCCAGATATTCGTTCTCTCGCTTCGATAACAGACTTGTCAGTTAATCCAACAATTGTAAATGAATGAAATCCCCTACTTACATCTACTTCAACTTTTACGATATTACTATGTGGAATTGCCGGCTGTGCACTTAAAATCTCTGTAAACATTCAATTAGTTTACGTGCGAGTGTATTAAATTTTACTTAAGAATAAATAAAGTTCTAACGAATTCTATTTGTCGTTCATGTGTTCAATACAGGTTCTTGCAGATGGGTTTGCATCAAGTCGATCTTTTTCAATTTCATGTCCGCTTATCTCACATACTCCATAGGTTCCAGCCTCTATTTTCCCTAAGGCATCATTTACCTCATTTAATTGAATTTGAAGATTACCAACAAGGCCGCTATTTGTTTCAAATTCTTCAATTTTATCGGCCGCTTCATTAGGATCTGCCACCATTTCTTCAGCATTTACATCTGCCTTAGTTTCCCATTCAACATGTTCTTGTCCATTACCTTTAACTGCCATACTATTAAGCTCTTTTTCAATCCGACTTTTTTCAATTTCTAATTTTTCTTTGTATATTTTAGTTTCAATCATTTCTGAATATTAGCACACAATAGAGTTAGTCTAGAGTAACTTATTGCACCCTTTTAGACAGTAAGTATGCATCAGTTATATTTTGAAGTGCGATTTTATTATTTGTAATTAAAATAGTTTTTGAGTCTAAGAATACATATAAAAGAACAATATCAGTATTGCTCATTACCGCACGAACATCTCTATTTTTTATAACAATATCTTTAAAAAATGGGCTAAATGAATTTGTGTCAAAATATGGACCCAAATCTCTTAAAATGCTATTTTCCCACTCAAACATTCCAGCATACGCTTGCTCATAAGAGTCGGTTTGTAAAACAATATAAGGGCTACTCGTAGACAATCCATTTTTAGTAAATCCTGCAAAATATGAGGGAGTTATGCTTCGATACAAACTATTTGGAACCGAGGCTCCAATTTTTCCTAAAAATGCCTGTGCTGAAATTTCTGTTGAAGATGCTCCTCGAAGCGACAACTTATTAATTTGAATTAAGCTTTGAAGATCAAAATCTTTTCTCGCGTTTTCAATATCTCTTAATATTTCTGTTGAAGTTTTTTTATCTACATCAAAAATATTGATAACCGAATTAGTTGCAATTACGGGCTTAGTAGTTTGAGGAAGTGCGGTTACTGGATTATTAGCACGATGTATAAAGTACCAAGTTCCGCCAGCTGCGATCAAAATACAGATAACCGTAAGGGATATAAGAATAATACTTTTTGTTGTGGCAACACTGTTTTGCTGTTCAATATCTCCAATTCTATTTTCTCTGGCTTGTTCTGCTAACGCTATTTTAACAGCAGAAATATTATCCCGTTGAACAGCAACCGATACGTCGCTCTTATAGGTTTTAATATTTGGAAGGGGAATAGATAATTGTGCATCCAAAAAAGAATTCGATCCTAATTGATTTGAATCATCTCCCTTATTTTGTTTTTCATCTTTCAAAAAATCCATATGTTTATTCTATATCATCATCGTCCCCTACATTCATTTTACTTTGTTCTGTTACTTCAATAATTTTTTTAGCCAAATCATTTTCTTTGCTGTCAGCTTTCGACATTCTTCGTTTTACTCTTCGTCCAGTATGAGCTCCCCCATTGTCTCCTTTTCCATTTGCTTTATTTAACATTAAAAAAGTTTCAGGATCATCGCACATATCAATAAAATCGTCGGCAACCTCTTTAAGTTTTCCTGAAGATGATTTTCCAAATGCAATTACCTCAACTTGGCACCCTTCGTTAATTTTTAAATATTCTACAAGCGGAATAAAGTCACCGTCTCCCGATGCAATAATTATCGTATCGAGTTTAGGAGCAAGTGTAATGGCATCAACTGCAAGCCCCACGTCCCAATCAGCTTTTTTAGCGCCACCCATAAAAATTTGAAGATTTTTTGTTTTTGCTTCGATACCAAGTTTTCCTAATGCATCAAAAAAATTTTGCTCATCACCACTTTCGGTTGTAATTACGTAAGCGATTGCTCTAATTAAGGCTCGATCCCCTAGTGCCTCTGCCAGTACTGCTCCAAAGTTAACTCGTGCATGATATAGGTTTTTAGCACTGTGATAGAGATTTTGAGTATCGATGAAAACACCTACTCGCTGCTCCTTGTGTTTAATAACTGTCATATATTGTGTTTTTATCTTCTATAAATTCGAAAATAAAGTTTTTTGTTTAATATTAAAATAATTACCCTGTTATGTCTTATCTATGTATTGAAATCGTATGTAAATCAGTTCTCCTTCTATTATGAAGTCTATTTATATAAACACAATGCCTCCATGTGGAGGCAGAAAGTGTTATTTTAAAACGTTTCTCTGTCGAAATCTGGGAAAATTAGCTGAAATCCTTAAAAGGATATTACTTTACTTTAAGATCAAGTGTCCCCATGAGCTTTTTATATCGCGCAGGAGCATTTTTCTTTAAGTATTTCATGTGAGTTTGACGGTCGGCTACTAATTGTAGTAATCCTCGTCGTGAACTATTATCCTTCTGATTCTTCTTGAGATGCTTTGTTAATTCCTCAATTCGTTTAGTAAGAAGGCTAATTTGAACGTCCGCTGAACCCGTATCAGTGTCGTGAACTCGGGTATCTTTGATGACTTTAGCTTTTTTCGTTTTCGTTAACATGGTAGGATGACAATATCACGAAAGCTTAACTTTAGCAAGATGGCTGAATCTTCCCCCATTCATACATTAAAACGTCAATTTTTAGAGCATATTGAAATTGAAAAAGGCCGTAGCTTAAAGACGGTTATTAATTATGAGCGCTATCTTAATAGGTTTATTGAGCATTCTCAAATTAAAGACCCTAAACAAATCACAGAAGAATTAGTTCGAACATACCGCCTTTGGCTTAATCGTCAGCCAGTAAAAAGGCTTATAGGAGCACAAACTAAATCGGCTATTTTAAGCGCCGAAAGAGGAGAAACACTTAAAAAGCGAACTCAAAACTACTATTTGATTGCTCTTCGGGCTTTTTTGAAATATTTAGCAAAGCGAAAGGTGCCAAGTTTAGCTCCTGAAAGCATAGAATTAGCGAAAGTAGCAGAACGAACGATTGATTTGATTTCAAGTCAGGAACTACAACGTTTACTCGAAGCTCCTATGTCGGAAAGCAATCAAGAACGAAAGTTCCGTGATAAGGCTATGCTCGAAATGTTTTTTTCAACCGGACTTCGAGTTTCAGAACTTTGCGCACTTAATCGCGATATTGATTTAAGCAAAGACGAGCTTAGTGTTCGTGGTAAAGGCGACAAAGTAAGGCTTGTTTTCATATCCGAAGACGCAAAAAAAGCATTAAAAGATTATTTGTACATAAGAAAAGACCTGGAAGACGCATTGTTTGCACAAATTAAAGCTGAAAAGGGGGAAACAGCTGCAAAAAAAGGGAAATCAACAAAAATAACTAAAGACCCCATACAACTAAAGGGTAAAAGAGGACGACTCACTTCCCGATCGGTTGAGCGAATCATTAAAAAGTATGCAATTAAGGCTGGAATAATAAAAAAAGTGACGCCGCACGTCATCCGTCACAGTTTTGCAACCGATTTGCTTTCAAATGGTGCTGATTTGCGTTCCGTTCAAGTTTTACTCGGCCACGCAAACATTACTACTACTCAAATTTATACCCACGTAACAGACATCCATCTAAAGGAGATCCATAAAAAATTTCATGGAAAGCGGGGCAATAGATAGTTTTTAAATTTTCCATAAAGAAACTCTAAAGTTTCGGGTATGATACAATTTTTCAATGAAACTTATATCTTGGAACGTAAATGGTGTCCGTGCATGGCTTAAAAAAGATTGTGCAACATGGTTTAATGAACAAAGTCCAGATTTTTTTTGTATTCAGGAAACAAAAGCACACCCCGATCAAATTCCCGAAGAATTTAAGAATTCTAAAGGCTATTTTTCATATTTTGAGCATTCAAAAGGAAGAAAAGGATACAGTGGAGTTGGAATTTTAACTAAACACAAACCCTTAAAGGTGGTTGATGCTCTTGGAGTTCCCGAACTCGATCAAGAAGGCAGATTTCTAGCCTTATTTTATAAAGATACAATTATTATAAACACATACTTTCCAAATGGAGGTGGAGGTCCTATCCGTCTTGAATTCAAAATGGCTTATTACAAGGCTTTTTTAAAGTTTATTAATTTGAATCGTAAAAAAGGCTATTCAATTATTTTTTGTGGAGACATTAACACTGCTCACAATGAGATCGATCTTGCTCGTCCAAAAGAAAACGAAAAAAATACTGGATTCTTACCTGAAGAACGAGCATGGCTTGATGACGTAATAAAAAATAAATTTATCGACACATTTAGGGATAAATACCCTACTCTAAAAGACGCATATACATATTGGGATATGAAAACATTTGCACGTGATAGAAATGTTGGTTGGAGAATCGACTATTTTTTTGTGAGCGATAATTTAAAAGAAAAATTGACTGATGCATTTATTTGGAATGATGTGTATGGCTCAGATCACTGTCCTTTAGGGATCGATATTAAGATTACATTGTAATGTCTTTTACGAGGAGAAAATTCAAATAAAATTGTATAAAAGACAGTTATCCACAATGTGTCCTTTACAATCTATTAAGGACATATAGAATAAAGGACAGATCAGATGACGCGCGATGTGCCCCGCAAATTGTCTACAGTTCATTCCATTTTTTGTTGGTGTCGGTTGATAATTAATATGAAGACTACGCAATCAAAAAGCTGACCGAGAATAACTTACGCGCAAGCGAAAAACCCAATACTTTTTTTAAAGTTAATTCTCCTCACGGCTTTAGTTGTGTCGTCTCACTGCAATCAGGCGTTCTCTTTTTTTTATGTTTGGGAGCGCCTTTTGCTTTTCCCAATAATTCCTTATTTTAATATTGTAAGTGACGCTTCTTTTCTTACAAATCCTGTAAGGTGCTTCTATATATAGCTTATTCGACAAAATGTTTATTTCGAATCTTTTTTATTTCTTCTTGGTTTAATTCATCCATTTTACTCTTCCCTACTAAAGACAAAGCTTTTAATACCTCTATATCTAAATTATTATATTTTTTTACTAGTTCTGATAAGTCTTTTTTATTATTTAGATGTGGATTTTCAATCACTTCGTTGAAAATAGCTTGAAGAATATAGCCAATTTTGGGTCCTGGGGCTATTTCGAAATCTTTCATTAAAGTATTTCCGTCAATTTTAAGCATCGATAAGTCAATAGGATCAAGTAGCGCCTCTTCTATCATTGCTTTATATTTCCTTAATCTATAGGGGTTTTCTTTTGGGCGACCTGTCCCTACCCTATCGCAGATTCTTAGGTTTATAAGGTCCCATATTAGATCTTTTCCAACATTTACGATAATTCTACGTACTGCAGAAAGTGTAATCGTTTCTGTATCCGAGAAAAACATATGCCACCGCACAAGTTTTATAACCTTGTCAGATGTTTCGTGAGAAACCTTTAAATCTTCCAAAATCCTTGTTACTAGGCGTGCTCCAACAACTTCGTGCCCATAAAATGTCCAATCATTGTTTTCACGTGAAAATATAGCTGTTTTAGGCTTACCTATGTCATGAAATAAGGCAGAAAGTCTCACATGTAACATAAATTCTTTATCAGCAGCACACTGAAGACTCCGTAACAGGTGCTCAAATACATCATATGAGTGTGCTTGGTTTTGCTTAACACCAACAGATTGTTCAATCTCTTTAGAGATATAACTCAAAATACCCAACTTATGAGCCATAAATAGGCCTTGTGAGGGGTTTTTTGACATAATAATTTTAAGAAATTCATCTCTAATTCTTTCACGTGAAATTTTTTCAAGTATTTTTGATCTAATCTGGATAGAATCCTGAGTTTCCTGGTTAATCATGAAACCGAGCTGGCATGCAAAGCGAATAGCTCTTAAAATTCTTAAACCATCCTCTGCAAATCTTTCGTCAGGATTACCAACGCTTCTAATGACTTTAGCCTTAATATCAGCCATTCCATCGAACAGATCAATAATCTGAGCCGTTTTAAGATCATAAGCTAAGGCGTTAATCGTGAAATCTCTTCGAGACAAGTCTTCGTTAATAGTATTAGCAAATACTATATTTTCTGGGTGCCTTCCATCTATATAGTTTGTTTCAGATCGATAAGGAGTAATTTGAACAAATTTTGTTGTTTCATCTGAAATGTTTTCATGAATAACAGTTACGGTTCCAAATTTCTCTTCAACAAGAGTCTTTGGAAATAAAGAAGCGATCTGAGAGGGAAGAGCATTGGTCGTAATATCCCAATCTTTAGGAGTTAATCCCAAAAGTAGGTCTCTAACACAGCCACCAACAATAAAAGCCTCGTACCCGGCATTGTACAGCGCAAGGATAGTGTCCTTAACAACTTCTGGTATGTTTGAGCCAATATTAATATTAGGGTTGTCCTTTATGCCTGTAGAAGGAATCATGAAGCAAAGTCTAGTATATATTTTGATTATTATCCAATCTAGAGTATTATCGGTATCGGACATATAACAATTAAAAACAATACGCACCCGTGGTGAAATGGATATCACAACAGTCTTCGGAACTGTTTTTGTAGGTTCGAGTCCTGCCGGGTGCACCAGATAGGGTAGAGTGAGCGGGTATGGTTTAGTGGTAGAACACGTCCTTGCCAAGGACGAGTCGAGGGTTCGATTCCCTCTACCCGCACTAGGAACGAGTATAAAACAAAACGAAGTTTTGTTTTATCGAGTGACGACGTACGGGGAAGACTGGCTCTCCTGAGCCAGGCTTACAAGCACTAGGAGTTTGTCAAAGACAAACTCCTCAAAATCCCCTAAACTAACGGACCAATATAAGACAACTGTGGATAACTACGGGGATATGTGCTTAAAAGACATTCTAAATATCCTTATTCTTAGCCAAATGACTTTTATAATCGACATTAAGGAGCACTTTATAAAACATCATTTTTACCCATATATTTATACCTTTTTTATAATTTCTTAATTAAAATTTTACGTATAGTATTCCAAAATCGATGAATGAAATTAAAAGACATTGGTAGATATGGGGAAGCTGTCGCTAAATACTATTTTAAAAATAAGGGATATACATTCCTATCCGCAAACTTTCAAATAAGTGAAGGGGAGATTGATTTAATTTTTAAAAAAGACAATGAAATCGTTGCGATTGAAGTAAAGGCCTCAGTTATTCCTGGGAATAATGTTTTTAGTTATGAATACAGCCCAATTCAGAAAATAAATAGATTAAAACTTCATAAAATCAAAATTACATTGTGTCACTTCATTAAAAAGCATCACCAATATAGATATTTCAACAAAAGGGTAGATTTGATAGGGGTTAGAATTCTTTCACGAGTATCCTCAGAAGATTTTAAGAATTTGAAAACTATAAGTGAGGCAATTAAGTTAAATCTCTTTAAAAACATCTTTATTACGCATATTCCCAATGTAATTTGGTAAAAATTTCATGGCTTTTTTGAATCATTATGCTATGCTCCTTGTACCGGAGTGTAGTGTAACGGCTAACATTCTTGATTTGGGATCAAGCGACTCAGGGTTCGAATCCCTGCACTCCGACAAGTTTAAGTACTAATAAAGATTCAAAAATATGGCTTTCATTAAAAATGTGGAAGATTTTAAGTGTGAAAAATGTGGAACCGATATAAAAGGCGATGGTTTCACTAACCATTGTCCTAATTGTTTATATAGTAAGCACGTCGACAACGATCCGGGGGATAGGAAAAATACATGTGGTGGCTTAATGAAGCCAATTGCCTATATTAAAATGAAAGAGAAGGAAAAAATTACTCATCAATGTTTAGTTTGCGGCGAAGAGAAAAATAATAAAGTTTGCCTAAATGATAGTAGGGAAGCAATGGTTACTATGATTAAAAATGGAATTGAAGAGAATTAATTCCAAATAAAGCTCTGGATTGAAATATCTCTAGTATTTGCTACTATCTTCATACAAACAAATAAATGCGGGATTGGTTTAGTGGTAGAATGACTGCCTTCCAAGCAGTAGACAAGGGTTCGATTCCCTTATCCCGCACAAGACATGAACAGTTTGAGACGGCTCGCTGTCTCAAACTAGTGAATGGCGCAGTGCGGGGCAATGTCCGCACTAGGAGTGAAACTCCTTCTCCTTCTTTCCATATTTTTTAATTTATTAAATAAAAAAACCGCTGAGTTTTTAGGCTCAACGGTTCTTGTTTAGTTCAACATTTAAGGACAAGTCATAAATGTGAACTGACGCTCTGAACTTAATAGGGAAGCGGCTTCCTCCATTTGCTCAAAGGTAATTTTGTGCAAATCATCCCATACTTCCTGTATGGAAATAATTCGTTGTATAGAAGAAAGATTACTTCCCACGTTACCGGCAAGACTACTTCCTGAAAGATCAATCATCATACACATTTGCTTCAGTGACTTTAATTTTCGATCAAACAAATCTCGTCTAGATGGAACAGCCTCAATACAATTTCGAACCAGTTCGTTAATGTAGGGAGTGGCGCTCGGACTAACCGTTCCAATAATTTCGTACACGTACAAATCTTGATATCCCACGTAGTCTGTTCCAACACTGTAAGCAAGCCCACGACTTTCGCGAATCTCATCACGTAGAATTTTTTCGAGCACCGAATCAAATACTCTACGTGCCTGAGATGGAAAGTCATAAGGAAATGCCCACGTTGCTTTGTACTTTGTTTGATCAACCTTGTAGCTAACGTGATCAGAAAGTTTTACTGTCAGTGCATGCTCTTTCGGAATCGGAAGTTGTTTGAGAGGTTGGGGAATTTTAGTTCTATTACCATTTTTTCCCATTCCGAATGGACTCTTTACTAATTCAGAAATCATTTTATTTGTCTCAAGTCCTCCGATAACTACGAGACTAATGTTCGCAGGAACATAGTGTTTATCGTAAAATCTCTGTAGATCGACACCAGTTGTCGAAAGAAAACCTTCTGGCCGCCCAATTGGACGATTATATGTTTGAAGTCGATGTCCTTGAAACAATGCATTTCGAACAGACATATCCCACCCTAAGGCGTCGGGATTAGGGTATCGTCCGCTAAATTCTTGGAAAATAACCTTACGCTCGCGCTCAATATCTTTTTCAATTTCGCTCTCGAGGAGCATTGAGCCAAAAATTTCCAATGCTTGGCGGAATATAGGAAGATTGGTAGGGACTGTGAATCTATACCTCGTAGATAGGTAGTTTGTGACTCCAAATTCAGCCCTACCACCACATGTTTCAAAAAACTCTTTTACTTGGTCGAATTCCCAGTTGGGAATGTTCTGGCTGATTATGTGTTCCACGAAATGGGCAAGCCCTGGCATTTCGAGAGGATCTTCTCGCGCACCACTATGAACAACGATTTCTACTCCAATCCAGGGACGATCCCAGAATACGGAATGGACTTAGAGTCCGTTTGGAAAAACACGCTTCGTAAATTTTGTATACGGGTCGTACATTTTTTGTCCTTTCTTGTGAATGTGCTTAGTTGTCTGAAATTCTCACAAACAATGACACATTTATTGTATGTTGGCAATTTTAAAACAAAAAAGACTCCACCTTATGGAGTCTTTTTTGTTATTACCAGAGCTACGCTCATCTGTAATTTTACTAGGATTTTAGTGCGTTATTTGCCTAATAAATGCCCTTTACCTAACGTTATTATTTAACTGCGTCTTTCAAAGCCTTTGCAGCTCGGAATTTTGGAACTCGCATAGCTGCAACTTGAATTGATTCTCCTGTTCGAGGGTTTCGAGCTGTTCTTGCTGCTCGCTGTTTAGCTGAGAAGATTCCCAATCCTGCGACTGAAACCTCTTCTCCCTTCTTTAGAGTCGAAACAATTGAATCAACTAGAAGATCTACTACTTGTTCAGCTTGAACTTTTGTACTTCCTAGTAGGCCGTGAACTGCTTCAACTAAATCTGCTTTATTCATATGATTTTGATTACGTAATCTAATAATAAAACCGTCAACCCAATACTGTTAATGAATTATATAGTAGGCCATCTTTTGTGCAAGAGCATAAAAGATAATCAAATAGATTATATAAGAGCGTGAATTTTGCTAAAAATTTCAGTTATTAAGTTAAATTTTCGCAATTATCTTGCGTATTCAATCACTTTTGTTTCTCGAATTACTAAAATTTTGATTTCTCCTGGATATCTTAGTTCTGCTTCAATTTTAATTGCAATACTTCTGGCAAGTGTATGAGCTTCTAAATCATTTACTGCACCAGGTGTTACAAACACCCGTATTTCACGGCCGGCTGCAAGGGCATATGCTTTTTCAACTCCAGGGTAACCTGTTGCAATGTTTTCCAAATCACTTAATCGTTTCAAATAATTTTCGATAGAATCTTTTCGTGCACCAGGTCGTCCTCCAGAAATTGCATCGGCAGTTTGTACAATAATAGATTCAATTGTCTCATATGGATATTCTTCATGATGAGCTTGCATTGCTTTGATGACATCTTCATGTACTCCAAACTTTTGTAACACTTTTCGTCCAATTTCAACATGTGTCCCTTCAACTTCATGGTCGAGTGCTTTTCCAATGTCATGAAGTAATGCACCAGCAACTGCAATTTTAATGTTTGCACCAAGTTCTTCGGCGAGCATTCGTGCAATGTGAGCCATTTCAATTGAATGTTGTAAAACATTGTGACCGTAACTTGTTCGGTAATGAAGTCGTCCTAAAATACTTATTAATCGTGGATCAAGATTGAGCACGCCCGTTTCGTACGCAGCTTTTTCTCCTTCCTCTTTAATAATTTTACTAATTGTTTCCTTGGCTAATTCTACCTCTTTTTCAATTTTGGCAGGTTGAATACGCCCATCTTTTATCAAGCTTTCTAGGGCTATTTTAGCAATTTGGCGCCTAATTGGATCATATGATGAAAGGGTGATTGATCCTGGATTGTCGTCGACAATTACTTCAACACCTGTTTCTCTTTCAAAAGCTTTAATATTTCTTCCTTCTTTTCCAATCACTTTTCCTTTCACTTCTTCGTTTTCAATTTGGACATAGCTTGTAAACATTTCTGAAGATACTGAAGAAGCGAGTCGTTGAATGACAATCGCTAAAATATCGTTTGCTCGTTTATCTAATGCATCTTCTCCAACTCGTTCTAATTTGAATAATCGGTTACTTAAATCGTCAGCCGATGTTTGCTCTATATATGTAATCAATTCTTGTTTAGCTTCAGAAATTGAAAGATTCGAAACTCGCTCGAGTTCCCTCATTTTTTCTGCATGCATTCCGTCTACTTTTTCTTTGAGATTTTTAATCTCAACAACTTTCATTTTTAATCGTTCAACTTCTTTTTCAATTTCGTTTTGTTTTCGATCTAAATTTTCTTCTTTTTTTATTAATCTTTCTTCATTTCTTTTAATACCATCTTCTTTGTCTTTGGTGTCTTCTCGTGTTGTTTTTAAAAGTTGAGCAGCTTGTTGTTCGGCTTCAAGAGTAATTCGTTTGCTTTCTTCACGCGCATCCGTCAACATGCTTTTAATATTTTGTTCAATTGATCCTTTCTGAGCGAGGGAAATAAGGACTCTTAATACATATCCAAGAATGACGCCAACGACCCCTCCGGTAAGCCCGATGAGGAACGCTATTTTTAAGGCAATCATAAACCGATACTAGCAAGATTCGGCGTTTTGTCTACACAATTAAGAGAGTACCTTGTCAATAATTCCGTATTTCTTAGCTTCATCTGATGTCATATAGTAATCACGGTCTCCATCTTTAGTAACTTGGTCAACAGATTTACCTGTATTTTTGGCAAGGATTTTATTTAAGACTTCTCGCATTTTTACAATTTGTTTAACACTAATTTCCATGTCGGCTGCTTTGCCTTCAGTTCCACCCCAAGGTTGATGGATCATAACTTCAGAGTTTGGAAGTGCAAATCGTTTTCCTTTTGCTCCAGCTGATAATATAACAGCACCCATCGAAGCGGCGAGGCCAACACAAAAGGTAGCAACTTCAGGTTTGATATGTCCCATAGTATCAACAATAGCGAGCCCCGCAGTTACTGATCCTCCTGGTGAATTGATGTATATAGTAATGTCTTTTTTAGGATCTTCAGATTGAAGAAAAAGAAGCTGTGCAATAACAAGGTTTGCAACGTTGTCATCAATTGCTCCACCAAGAAAAATAATTCTTTCTTTCAAAAGCCGTGAATAAATATCGTATGCTCGTTCTCCGAATTGTGACTTTTCAATAACTGTTGGGATTAACATGTTTTTATAGTTTATTTTTAAATTTATTCTAGTATGGCGTGTCTTTAATGATATCAGGAAAGGATGCCTGGCATGTTTTGTATTTTCAGAATTTGTTAAAGACATCTCAAACCCAGTCGTCATCGTACGATGGGGCGTGACCATATTTTGTGGATAAACTGTGTGTAACTTTTTGATTAAATTACTTTTTTACTTACCCACGCCGTGAGTGTACATCTCTATTTATTTGAATGCAATATCCAATAAATATGGTATCTTCATGTCATGAAAAGTGACTTAAAAACAAATAAAAAAGTACACCGATTTTATGTTTCAAACAGTAACCTCATAGATATGTGGGCGGGTCTTATCGATTATCCAAGTTTAATAGAACAAACCTTCACCTACTCCGGGGAACACTCACAGCAGTTTGTTCATGTACTACGGTTTCAACCTGGAAATGTGATTATCTTGTTTAACGAAGTGGATGGAGAAATTAAGTGTGAGTTTACTGTGTGTAACAAGAAGGGGATTGTGCTTAAGGTACTTGAAAACAGTGGATATCTCTCAAAAAAGTTCTGTGAAATATATGCCTACGTCCCTCTTTTAAAAAAAGAATCTTTTGATTTAATGCTTGAAAAACTAACAGAACTAGGTGTTTCAACAATTATTCCAACTGTTTCAACCCACACTCAAATATCCGACATAAACAACAAGCGAGCACAAAAAATAATTATCGAAGCAACTGAACAGAGTGGGCAAATCGTCCCGTTGAAAATAGAAGAGATTATTTACCTTGATAAAAAAGAAATCTTGATCAATTCTTTATCAAATCTTGATTATATCTTCATTCTACATCCATATTCGATTGAAATACCTACTGTTAATCATGGTGAAACAGTAAAAAAACCACAAAACAAAAGCTTATTTAGCCAAGTTACAAAATTAGTAGGGGATTATCAAAACAAAAAGACAAAATTAAAAGACCAAGTTTTAATTGGTCTTTTAATTGGCCCTGAGGGAGGCTTTAGTGATTTGGATCTTAAAAATATTTTGTCCTTTATACCGGCTTCAAAAATTTCAGTGGTGTCTATAGGACAAAGTATTCTTCGTGCCGAAACGGCAGCTATTGTTTCATGCTCTCTTGTCCTTCAAGGATTTGCCACACTTTCTCATTAATAAGCATTGTTTCAACATAAGAACGTGCTCGCTCTGGATCTGCGTCTTTAATTTCGTTAATAATTAAATTAACTTCGTGATCAACCTGTGCTTTCTCAGGAATAATTTTTTGTTCGGCCGCAATCTTATTTAAAATAAGTTGAATTTTTGAACGTTTGATTGCATCTGGCCCGAGCTCAGTTCGAAGGCTTTCTTCGGTCTTATTAATGTGCTTTAAATAGTCAGGATATGACAGACCCATATTATTAATATTGTCTTTCATTGAAACAAGCATCCTTTCTGTTTCGTTTTGAATCATAACTTTTGGAACATCAATTTCAGATTTATCGATAACAGCATCCATTACTTCCAATCTTCGTTTTTCACGATCCCGAACTCCCTTTTCATGAAGAATACTCCCTTTAATTTTTTCACGGAATTCGGCAACATCTTTGAAAGTTCCATATGCTTTAATAAATTCTTCATCAACTTTGGGAAGTTCTTCATCAGAGTGATTATGATCATCTCCCATTTCAGAACCGTGGTTTTTATGAAGTGCCATGTGCCTTAGTCGATCAATTGATTCTTCAATTTCTTTTTCTTCAACCACAACATCAGTTTCCTTTTTTTCTAACGTTTTTGATATTGCAATATAATCAGGAAGCGTAAATTCAGGAAGTGTTGCAACTAAGACCGTTACTTCAACAGGATTTCCTTTTGCTAATTTTGTAATACTTATTTCTGGTCGAGTAATCGACATTATTTTTGATTCCTGAATAATTTCCATGTAGGACTGATCAATTGCAATCATTGCAGCTTCTTCGAAAATTGAATGATCTCCAACTCGTTCTTTAATCATTTTTGATGGAACTTTTCCTTCCCGAAATCCATCAATCTTTATATTTTTTTGTAGGCTCTCAATTGCTTTTGCTTCAAAAGATTCTACATATGTAGAATCAAAAGTAACAAATAATTTTATTTCTGAGTTGGGAAGCTTTTCTGTTTTTGTGATTGTAAAATTAGACATAAGAAATAACTTAACTTTTAATTAATTCGCTAACCGATTTATTTAGGAAGGGCATCTTTGTAGAGTTGAAGAGAAATATTGAATGCTTCAATCGCTTTATCTTTTCCTTCAATACTTTCAATTGTTACTATTTTATTTTGTAGTTGCTTATATGTAAGGAAAAAATGTTCAATCTCTTTTAGTGTGTGAGGATTGATGTCGGCTTTATCGTTTACATTTTTCCATCTTGGATCTCCGGTGGGAACACAAATAATTTTTGCATCAGATTCTCCATCATCAATCATGTTAACAATTGCAACAGGACGAACCGCAACTAAAATTCCAGGAAGAAGTGGATATGTTGTGAGAACAACCATATCGAGTGCATCACCGTCGTACCATAACGTTTGAGGAACAAATCCGTAGTCGAAAGGATAATCTTGTGCAGTGTAAAGAGTTCGATCAAGAGCAATTACCCCTGTTTTTTTATCGATCTCATATTTATTTTTTGATCCTTTATTAATTTCAATAATTGTATTGATCGCCTCAGATGTTCCTGGTTCAATGTCATGCAATAAATTCATATTTTTTTAGTGAACTAATAATAAAACTATTCTGTTGGAGTTTCTTTTGTTTCAATCACAACATCAGTTGTAGCCTCTGCTATTGCATCAGTTAATGCTTCATTTTTAATTTCATCTTTTTTAACAATTTCAACTTGAACTTCATTACCATCTTCTGTAGGTGTTGGCTTTCCACTTGATTGAATATCAATTTTCCATCCAGTAAGTTTTGCGGCAAGTCGAACATTTTGTCCTCCTTTTCCAATCGCAAGTGATTGTTGGTCATCATTAACAATAACGTGAGCTACCATAGTTTCTGGTTCCAATTTAATTTCATTAACTTTTGCTGGAGACAGCGCCTCTTTAATAAATTCTGAAGCATCTTCTTTCCAATCAATGATGTCGATTTTTTCTCCTCCAAGTTCGCTTGAAACAGTATTTACTCGAACTCCTCGTTGTCCTACCATAGATCCAACTGGATCCACGTGTGGGTCGTTTGAAAATACAGCAATTTTACTTCGAGCTCCTGCCTCACGCGCAACTGACTTAACAACAACCGTTCCGGCTTGGATTTCAGGTACTTCTACCTCAAAAAGCTTAGCTAAAAACTTAGGATGAGATCGTGAAAGCCGTAAAAAGATTCCTCGAGGAGTTTCCTCCACTCGTGTTAGGTACATCCGAACACGTTCTCCTTGTTTATAGCGCTCTCCTGGAATTTGTTCTTCATATGGAAGCATTCCTTGTGCTCGTCCCATATCGAAGAAAATATTACCTCTTTCCATTCGCTGAACAGTTCCTGATAAGATTTCTCCTTCTCTTTTTCCAAATTCGGCTAAAACACTCACTTTTTCAGCTTCTCGAATTTTTTGGATGATTACTTGTTTGGCTGTTTGAGCGGCAATTCGTCCGAAATCGTCCTTATTTTCCAACGGAAATACCATTTCTTCGCCTACGGCGATACCCTTTTTAATTTTTTTAGCATCTTCTATTAAAATATGATGTTCAGGGTTAAATCTTGGTTTGATTTCTTGCCCATCTTCACCAACCTGCTTAGTTTCAAAGTTTTGATCAAAATTATGATTACTGTGGCCTTGTTGAGAGTTATTTTGATTTGATCCGTCAGCGTTTTCAGTGTCATCTGTGTCAAAAATAACTGAATTTTCATCAACAACTACCTTTATTTGAGAAAAATCTGTCTTTCCAGTTCCCAAGTCAAAATGAGCCCGTATAAACTGGCCACGTTTTCCAAATTCTTTTTTATATGCTGTTGCGAGGGCTAATTCTATGGTTTCCATCACTTTTTCCCGTGGAACTCCTCGTTCTTCTTCTAGTTGTTCTAATACTGAGTTAATTACTTTTAGGTCAAACATGTTTTTATATTTAATTGTACCGACATTTGTAAGGTTGGAGCCCTATATATAGTGTTTTTAGCCATTTTCATTACTTTTCTTGTAAATCACTCTATATATAGAGTGATTTACAGAATTCATTAATAAAACGAGCTTTTTGAAGATAGAATCTTCTAAACACTGATTTTGGTAAAAAAATTGCCCGATCTCTCGATCCGGGGCACTCTGGATACCGTCCTTTATTGCTACCAACACACGCACTATAATAATTTTATCTTCTTTAGTCAAATTTATAAAATTCAAGCTAAAAAGTTGATTTAATGTTTATCAACTCTTAATTAATAATTTTTCAAAACAATTATTTTATTTGAAGTGAATAAATTATTTTCTTCACTAAATGTTACAAAGGTTAAATTCAAAAATAGTAAAGATATACACAGTTAAATTCAAATTTACCTGTACGGAATAGCCTCACAAGATATAATAAAAAGAGTATGAAAAAATATATAAGCAAACTTCTTATCGTTGCTGCTATTTTTTTAATCTCTTTAGGAATTTATTCTAACTATTTTTCTCACAATAAAAATATTGTGCATGCCCAAGCACTCGATTCATTACAAACTTCTGGACTAAGATTTTTTGATGGATTTGCCTGGTCTTCAAATATTGGATGGGTTCATTTTAAAGGAACAGCAACAAATGGAACTACATACGGTGTAACAGTCGATGCTGCTACAGGCGCAATGTATGGAAATGCGTGGTCAACTAATCTTGGTTGGCTTTCATTTGATAGTAGCCTAACAGCTTCGTGTGGATCTAATGTTACATATGATAAAAATGCAGGAACATTTAGTGGATACGCAAAGTTTGTTTCCGTAGACGCTGCTCCTGGAAATACTGGAGATTGGACAGGATGCGTAAAATTTTCTGGAAATACTAAAAGTGGCTCATCTTACGGAGTAACTGCTGTTGAAGGAACTACTCAAGCAGTACTTAGTAATACAGCTTGGGGAAGCGAAGTTGTTGGCTGGTTAAAAATGAGTGGAAATGGTTATGCTGTGACGATTACAGACACAGCTACACCTCCTCCTAGTTGTTTGCCCCCATCAACTCTTATTGAGGGTAAAGGAGCTAATGCAGGACTGTGTCAGTGTCCTCCACCAGGAAATGAGGTTATTGCTCCTGGCGCATCTTGTCCTGGACCTACATCGGCTCCTGTAATTAGTGCATCGTCAGGAGCGGGATGTAATCAAATTAATATTACTTGGTCAGTTGTTCCTGGAGCCGATCACTATATTCTGTATGAAAGTACATCAGCAAACAGCGGATTTACTCAAGTTGCAAATAATATTGCAGGAAACATTACAAGCTATAACAGAACTACGGCTATTGTTGGAACGGCATACTATAAATTGGTTGCATCAGCAGATAGTTCAAATACTGTACTTAGTCCAGATTCAAATGTAGCTTCAGCTCAAGTTCCTACAACGGGTTGTGTGGTACCTCCTTCATCATCAATCGGAACATTTGTAGGATCACCAACATCAATTGCTAAGGGAAGCGCATGCACACTTAATTGGACTGGAGTATCTGGAAATACATCATGTAAAATTTACCGGTCTTCAATTGGAGGAATTGCAGTATTTACTGTTCCTGCAGTTAAAGGACAAGCACAAGATGGAAGCACTGTAATCGATCCATCACTTCAAGCAACAACAAGATATTGGTTACAATGTGAAGCTGATTCTGCAACATTTCCACCAGTATTTAGCCAACAACAAACACAGTGTACGCTTGCTCCTAAATACGATGAATTTTAAATAGAAAAAATATGGCAACTTTTATAAACAACAATTTAGGAACAGAATTTCATCAAGATGAAAAAAGGAGAAAAATGTATACAGCCATGTTTATTGTTGTAGGAATATTAGTTGTAATTGGAGTTGTTATTTTATTTAAACAATACGAAACAGCTAAAAATGAAATTAAAAAAAGCACAGAAATAGTACTTACTCCAGAACAACAAAAACAACTTCTACTTTCACTTAATGCACAAAGTACATCAAGTGCAAAAACTACTCAACAAAATAATCTGCTACTAAAAAAATTATCAAATTCTACTTCGTCGCCACCGAGTGGAGGCAGTACAGTTGGGACATCGAGCAATAATCAAATAACGAAAGCACAAGAACAAAAACAACAACAACAAATAAATATGCTCCAGACACTGAAAGCAAAATAAAATTATTAACACATTATTAAATTATTAAAACCATCAAATTTATGAAAAAGTCATTTAAGCAAATAGCAGTCATCATTGGAGCCCTTATTTTAGGATTAGGGTCGACATACATTTACGCTGCTACGTTTACGGAACCAGCTTGTGCGCCAACAGGATGTAATACATCAGCACCAATTGATGTCAGTGCTGCAGCCCAGTCAAAAACTGGTGGTTTAACGCTCTCAGACCCTACAACTGGAATACTGACTGCCAACGGAGGAGCAATAACCGGGGCTTTAGTGAATAATGGAGGTTCGGTACTTGTTGGAAATGTGGGAGTTGGAACAACAAGTGTTGCTCAAAAAATGACAGTTGATGGAAATCTAAATTTTACAGGTGCCTTAATGACACGTAATAGTGCTGGTGCTCTTGGAACAGTGATGTTATCTCAAGGAGCTAAACAATCTCCGATATGGGTGGCAACATCTTCTCTAGGCTTTTCAAATGGAGGGAGCGGTGGAAACGGTGGAGTAAGTGGAACAGTGGGTACACTTTCTAAATTTATCACGGCATCTTCAGTAGGAAACTCAATTGTTACAGAAGTAGGTCCAAACGTAATTGTAGGATCAGGAGCGGGAGCAATTCAAATTGGAGGAAGCGACGCAACTCCTCAAGGAATGTGGATTCGAAACGATACAGCAAATCCGGTAATTAGTACAAAAACTGGAGATATGTTTATGGGATATCAAGGACGTGCTGGGATGACATGGAGGTTTGGTAGTGGAGGAACAGGGGCTTTATTTGCAAATGATATGCCGGCTAACTCATTTACAATAAATTCTTCCGGATATATTGGTGTCGGAAAAGCTTCAGGATCGATGGCTGGAATTGATGTGAGCGGTCAAGTGCGAGTTGACGGACCAAGTGCTGGAATCATATACGCAGACCGATCAACAAACAGACAGTGGCAACTATATGGAACTAGTGATTCTTTCAGATTGTATAATGGAGGAGGAGATGCACTTACTATTGACCCAAGTGGAAATATTACTGCAGGCGCAATTGGAACAGCAGGATCTTTACCAAGTGATAAACCAGCAGGATGGGCAGGAGGAGTTTCTACATACGACGTAGTCGCTAAAGCATCGGTACGTGCAAATCAGTTTTGTATAGGAGGCGGAGTAAATTCAACAACACCGGGATCATGTATTACTGCATGGCCCACAGGTGGAAGTGGTGGAGTAAGTGGAACACTAAATTATCTTGCTAAATTTACACCAAACGGAACGACAGCAGGAAACTCTCAAATTTACGATGATGGAACAAATGTTGGAGTTGGGAACACAATTCCTGGAGCAAAACTTGATGTTACTGGTAATGTAAAAGCTACTCAATTTTGTTTACCGGGAACTAATCCAACAGGGGGATGTATTTCTACTTGGCCTGTAAGTGGAGGATCTGGAACAGTTGGACCTGGAACGGTAAATAAAGTTGCTAAATTTACACCAAATGGAGCAACAGTGGGAGATTCGATCATCACGGATAACGGAACAAATGTTAACATTGGAACAGTTGGATCTGCCAAAGCCACACTAACAGTTAATGGTCAAAATGGAGACGCGGTAAATATTTATGCACCGTCTGATAATCATCTCGCTATTCAAACCACACTAGATGACAATCCTTTAGGAGTATATGGAGGCGGTCAAAATCAATTATCTCTTCAACCGCTTGTAGGAAATGTAGGAATCGGAACACTTAACCCAATACGAACATTGGATGTGAAGGGTATTATTCGAACAACAGATGGTAGTCCAACAGGATGGAACTTCTGGGGTGGGACAAACTTACATATTGGTAATGATGCAAACTATCAAGGATCACCAGCAATCTTTATTCAAGGATCAGATCAAAATGTTGGAATTAACATAACAAATCCGGATGAGAAACTAACCGTAACTGGAAACATTAAAGCATCTGGGCAAATGATTTCACAAGGCATTGACGTAGGCGCAGGGCTTGTAGCAGCTGGTTTTAACGCTAAAAATACAGGAGTATTTAATATGGCAATGACAGGAGGAGCACTTAGTATGTACAATCCAGCAGATGCGGTTCCTGGAGGAAACTTTAGTTTAACAATTCTTGGAAGTGCAAATGCGTCAGCTTATTATTACAACTCAGATAAACGACTTAAAAATAATATTAATAATATTGACTCAACAGACGCTCTATCGAAAATCATAAAACTTCAAGGAGTAACATTTAATTGGAATGCTGATAATCGAAAAGATGTTGGACTTATCGCTCAAGATGTTGAAAAAGTATTTCCAGATGTTGTAAAAACAAACTCTGATGGATATAAGAGTGTTGAATACGGAAACTTGATAGCACCATTAATTGAATCTGTTAAAGCACAACAGAAAGAAATTGATGCGTTGAAAAAAGAGATTCAGTCATTAAAAAATAAATAATATGTCGACATTGTTTCGAAAAAAAATACCATTCTTTTACGCCGCCGTCATTATCGCCTTAATAGGTAGTTATATTTCGAGTAGTTTGGTTTTTGCAATTAATACAATCGCAGAAGGATACCGAGTAGATTATCATCAAAGTCCAGCACCAACAATAGATGCACATAATATTTGTAAAATAGTAAATAATAATTCAACAGTAAGTAAGGGTGTGTTCGTCCCAACTAAATCAAATAACGAATGGACAACGTTTATTAATAGTAGTGAGTCTGGATATTTATTGGCTCATGGTGTAACTGTTTCAAACTGTTCACTTCCTTCAAATTGTTATTTATTTGAAGCATATGGTCGTTGCGCTGTTTCTCAAAGTAGTTGGGCACCAGTTTGTAGTGCAGAAGCTGTAGCAACTACACAAGCTAATGCATGGACAAATATTTCAGCTAGTGACCGAACAGATGGGAAGGCAGCGATTCAGTACGCAGGTAGTCATTTGCCTTCTGGACCAGGTTCTTGGGACTCTAATTCAGGAATTACTGCATCTGGATGGAATTGGGTTACATCAAAAGAAATTGAATACTCAAACCAAAAAAATAACCAAGGTCCGGTATATGAAGTTTCCGTATATAAACAAATTTGTTATTAATTCGATATAAGTAGTTAAAATTTTTAATGAATTAAAATAAAAACTTCTGAAGATTTCAGAAGTTTTTATTTTTCTAATTACGATTACAATTTTGTTAATAATTTGCATTAATTTTTGGCTGATCATGATATAATTCGAGTAACATGTTCATCAATGAACCGCAGTTGCGAAAGTTTATGCTCGACTCTGGATTAGTAAACCAGGAAGATTTAGATGCGGCTCAAGCAAAAGCTGATGAAAAGAAAATTTCTGTAGGGCAAATTTTGGTGAGCGAGGGAAAATTAAAAGAGGATGATCTTCGTCGCATGCAGGCATATGTTTTAGGGTTGCCTTTCGTAGAACTTAAAAATATTAAAATTGATTTCAGTATTCTTTCTCTTATTCCAGAGCCAATTGCACGAAATAACAATATTGTGGCATATAAACGTTCTGGAGACGCCCTTGAAGTAGCCATGCTTGATGGTGATGACTTAGGTGCAATCGATTTTGTACGTAAAAAAGTAGGACTTCGAATTTTACCCCGTTTAACAGACGTTGAATCAATGAAGGCGGTCCTCATTCAGTATCAAAAAAGTTTGAAGGCGGATTTTGGCGATATTATTCAAAAAGAAACAGTAAATATTAAAGCTATTGCTGACGCAGTAGGGGAAAGTGGTGCGAGCGAATCTGATTTGAAGAAAATGGCCGAGGATTTGCCGGTAATTCGAATTGTAGATACTTTGTTAAAGCACGCTGTGCTTCAAGATGCATCTGATATTCATATTGAACCCATGGAAACTGAGGTAATTGTTCGATATCGAATCGACGGAATGCTTCATGAGGCCATGATTTTGCCCAAAACTGCTGGCGATTCTATTACCGCGCGCCTTAAAGTACTTTCTAACCTTAAACTCGACGAAAAACGATTACCGCAAGACGGGCGGTTTAAGATTGATATGAATGGCGAAAAAGTAGCCTTTCGAGTTTCAATGTTGCCCACATACTATGGCGAAAAAACAGTAATGCGACTTTTGCGAGAAAATGTATCTGGATTTACCCTTGAAGGCCTTGGTTTTCATGGAGATGGTTTAGAGCGAATTTATGATGCGACAAAGCTGGCAAACGGACTTATTCTAACTACCGGGCCAACAGGATCCGGAAAAACAACAACTCTTTACACGGTTTTAGACATTTTAAATACGCCAGATGTAAACATTTCAACTATTGAAGACCCGGTTGAATATCAAATGAAGCGAATTAATCAAAGTCAGGTTAAGCCTGAAATTGGATTTACGTTTGCAGCGGGACTTCGTTCATTAGTGCGACAAGACCCGGATATTATTATGGTGGGGGAGATTCGAGATACCGAAACGGCATCCTTGGCCATTAATGCTGCGCTTACGGGGCACTTAGTGCTCTCAACTCTCCACACAAACTCTGCAGCAGGTGCCATCCCGCGTTTGATTGATATGCATTCGGAGCCTTTCTTAATTGTTTCAACTGTTTCTATTATCGTTGCTCAACGACTTATTCGAAAATTAACTCCAAATAAAGAAGAATACAATTTAAATGCAGACGAATTAAAACAATTACAAAAATATATCGATTTAGACAAAATGATGGGATTTTTGAAGGCTGAAAAACTTGTAAAACCAGCAGCTACTTGGAAAGATGTACCGTTTTTTAGACCAGTAAAATCAGCAGAATCAGAAGACGGGTACGCCGGACGACTTGGAATTCACGAAGTACTCAAAATGAGTACAGCAATTAAAGAATTGATTATGAAAGGGGGAACAGGAGACCAAATTGAAGCACAGGCTAAGAAAGAGGGAATGATGACGATGATTGAAGACGGAATTTTTAAATGTGTCCAGGGAGTTACAACAATTGAAGAGGTACTCCGAGTAGTAACGGAATAATAAATTATGTTTTAGAAAATTTGCGCGCACAGATTTTCTTTGTGATATAATTTTGTTATGAAGTTCTCTTTCACCGCGAAACATGCCGACGGAAAAACATTTAAAGATACTCGCGAATACGCAGATAAATTTGCACTGTTCCACGATATTAAAAAAGGCGGAGATGTTTTAATTGAATTTAAAGAGAGCGGCAATGATGATGCCTGGTGGAACCACGTTGATGTTATTTTTTCAAAAATTTTCGGCTCTGTTAAAATGCAGGAGAAAATTGGTTTTGCTCGTAATTTAAGCAACATGCTAGATGCGGGATTAGCCCTGTCTCGCTCACTTAACGTGATGGAAAGACAGACTAAAAATAAGAAGATAAAAGCTATTTATTCCCATTTAAACGAGCTAATTAGCCAAGGAAAAACATTTCATGAGGCTCTCGCAGAATATCCACGTGTATTTAATCAATTATTTGTGTCGATGGTACGTGCTGGAGAAGAATCAGGAACGTTAGCTGCATCACTTAAAGAGGTGAGTGAGCAGATGGAAAAAACCTACATGCTTAAGAAAAAAATTAAGGGAGCAATGATGTACCCCGGAGTTATTTTTACTGTAATGATTATTATTGGAATTTTGATGATGATTTTAGTGGTGCCTCGTCTTACAGCAACTTTTGAAGATTTAAAAGTAGAACTCCCAACCTCAACCAAGGTAATTATTTTTATGAGCCATGTATGTAAAGATTATTGGCCGCAAGGAATTGGCGTCCTAATTATTCTAGGATCACTTTTATATGCAGCAGCTCGAACACCTGCAGGAAAAAAAACATTTGATTTTATTTTTCTCCATCTTCCAATTGTTGGTGAACTTGTTAAACAAACAAATACGGCTCAAACGGCCCGAACTCTCTCGTCATTGCTTCATTCTGGGGTAGATGTGATGCTTGCTTCCCAAATTACAGGTGATGTTGTTGGAAATTCATTTTATAAAAAAGTTTTGTATGACATGAAAGAAAAAATTGAGAAAGGGGCGCCAATGTCTGAATCGTTTTTAGAAAATGAACATTTATACCCCGTATTCGTGGGTGAAATGGTTTCGGTAGGAGAGGAAACAGGCCGATTGGCAATTATGCTTCAAGGGGTGGCTGTGTTTTATGAAGGTGAAGTAGAACAAAAAACAAAAGACATGTCGACACTTATTGAGCCTCTTTTAATGGTAGTTATTGGAGGCGCTGTAGGATTCTTTGCGGTAGCCATGATTACTCCTACATATTCAGTATTAAATAATATTTAGTTTTCAATGGTATCTTTTAAAAATAATAAATTTAAAGGTGCGCACTCTGGTTTTACCCTAATCGAAATTTTAGTGGTAACAGCTATTTTTTTGGTAATCACTCTAGCTATTAGCTATACCTATAACAGAACTATCATGGTTTTGTCGCTCAATAAGATGAAGATAGATGCGATTGATTTAGCAAATGAACAAATTGAAATTATTCACAATCTTCCTTATGCAGACGTTGGAATTGTTGGAGGAATTCCAAATGGAAAAATTGATAATGAAATTATTACTCAACGTGACGGGTCGGCCTATCTACTTAAAACAACGATTCGAAATACAGATGACCCAGCAGACGGAACCGTTGGAGGAACTCCGAACGATTTGTCTCCTGCCGACTATAAATTAGTAGAAGTTGAAGTGAGTTGTGATACAGCAAAAATAGTTGCTCAATCAACTACTACTTCGAGGTGTAGTCAATTTCACCCTGTTGTTCTAACAACAATTATAGCTCCAAAGGCACTCGAAACTGCGTCAACAAACGGAGCTCTTTTCGTAAAAGTTTTTGATGCAAATGGAATAGCGGTGTCCGGAGCAGATGTGCATATTGTTAATCCATATGGAACTAGCACAATTACGATTGACGATGTAACAGATGTAAACGGACTTCTTCAAATTATTGATGCACCACCAGGAACTAATGCTTATACAATCAGTGTTACGAAAAGTGGATTTTCAACCGATCAAACCTCTGCAACAAGTATGAGTCCGTATAAGCCGCCAGCAACAGTTATCACTCAGCAAGTAACTCAAATAAGTTTTGCCATCGATAGACTTTCAACAGTTACGTATAATACGGTGAATGCTCAATGTTTACCTCAAGGAAATGTGCCGCTTAAAATTACTAGCTCAAAGTTAATTGCTGCAGGAAAACCAAAATCAACATCAACAATTACTACAAATGCTGGGGGAGTGTATACAGCAAACAACATTGAATGGGACACATATGCAATTACACCTGGTAGCTCTACATATGACATTTTAGGAATTAATCCAATTTCACCCATTAATGTCCTTCCTGGAAGTACTCAATCGGTAACCGTTATTACTGCGCTTCAAAACCCTAATACAGTGCTTATGGTAGTTAAAGATGCAGGAACTGGATTACCTTTATCCGATGCGGTTGTTGATATTACTGGGCCATCAGGAAGCTTTAGTTTACAAACAGGACGAGGGTTTGTACGACAAACAGATTGGTCGGGAGGTGGTGGGCAAACAGATTGGACATCACAAAATCAATTCTATTCGTCAGCGGGAATCAATTATTCAGGAACTCCTGGCCAAATTAAATTACAAACGAGCCTTACATCTGGAAATTTAATTTCTTCGGTAATCGACATGAGTACTTCAACCGACTTCAAACAGATTTTATGGAATCCAACAAATCAGCCAGTTCAAACAGGAACTTCGAGTGTTCAAATGCAAATTGCTACTTCGGATACTAATAATGGAACCACAACTTGGAACTATGTAGGACCCGATGGCACTGCGGGAACTTATTTTATGGTTGGAACTAACGATATTAATGCTGCACAAAGTGGAAAACAATATTTCAGATATAAGGTATTTCTATCGAGCAATTCATCATCATATACTCCAAATGTTGCCGATATTTCCGTTACATTTACTTCGGCTTGTGTTCCACCGGGGCAGGTGTTATTTGATGGGCTTACTGCGGGTACTTATTCGTATACAATTACACGAAGCGGTTACACCACACAATCAGGAAGTATGACCGTCTCAAGTGGATGGCAAACAATAAGTGTGCCTGTGGCTAGTTTGTAACTATATGAATCTTTTTAACTTGTTTACAATAAAAAAATATTCTTCAAAACGAAAAAAAGCAGCACAGGCTGGTTTTACCTTAGTTGAATTACTTATAGTACTCTTCATCATTTCAATTTTGAGTGTAGTAATTGGTGAATTTCAAAGTAAGGTATTTACATATAATCGAATTTTAACTACAGGAAACAATGCACGTTTCGAAGGAACGAAAGTAGTAAAACAAATTGCGGCCGAAATGAGGGCAATGGGACCATCAAGTGCAGGAGGGTATCCGATTGAAGCGGCAGGAACCAGTTCAATCATTTTTTATAACGATGTAGACGATGATGGAATTAAAGAAAGAATTAGATACTACATTTCAGGAAAAACTCTATACAAGGCTTCAATGAAGCCCATCATCGATCAGAACGGTCAAACACTTACCACTGAAACGATTACAACGGTAATTACAAACGTAATTAACACTTCAGCCGACCCTATATTTAGTTATTTCGATACGAATTATAATGGAGCTGAATCATCTGCCACAAGTACAGCAGCACTTCCTTTGCCTATAAACATTTCAAAAATTCGGTTAATTCAAATTAGAGTATTAACTGACAACAGTAATAATGAACCGCTTGCTCCACTTGAACTTCGCACCCAAACATCAATTCGAAATTTAAAAGACAATTTATAGTTACACGTGCCAGTGATATACTTATTACAATGTCCTTTGTTTTTAAAATAAATAAAAAACAACAAGCCTCTAAAGGATTCTTTTTACTTGGAATTTTAATTTTTGCTTCAATTTCAGCCCTCATGCTTGCGGCAGTAGTTCAAGGAGCAATCATAAACGTTAAATTAGCAAACAATGCAGTAGATAGAGAGCAGGCTTTTCATATTGCTGAATCGGGAGTTGAATACTATAGATGGCATTTAGCGCACTATGCCACCGATTACAATGATGGAAATGGTTCTACATCAACCGGCCCCTATAATCACATTTTTTACAATAAAGTAGGAAAAGCAATTGGCGTATACACATTAAATATTACTCCTCCTGTTTCGGGTTCAACTTTAGTTAATATTCAATCAAATGGCATATTAGAAAATGGCGCAAGTACAACGAGAAAAGTAAAAACTCAATTAGCTATTCCATCTTTGGCGAAATTTGCCGTAGCAGCAAATGATGATATGCGATTTGGAGAAGGAACTGTCGTATATGGTCCCATTCACTCAAATCAAGGAATTCGATTCGATGGATTAACATATAATATTATTTCTAGTTCACTTTCTTCTTATAATGACCCAGATCACTCGGGAGCAGTTGAGTTCGGAGTTCACACTCACGTTATAGCACCGCCCGGCTCTGGTACATATTCAAATTTCGTTGCGGCCGAAGCGCCTGCTAGTAGTGTCCCATCTCGTACCGATGTTTTTAAAGCCGGTCGAATTTTTCCCGTTTCTTCAATTGATTTTACGGGTTTTACCACAGATCTCTCATCAATGAAGTCAAAAGCGCAAGCAAGCAGTTCATATTATGCCGCATCAGGAGGTCTTGGATATCGAATTGTACTCAAAATAAATGGGACGTATGACCTGTATAAAGTAAATACCCTAGTTAGTGCAAATGCTAGTTGTAGTAATGGAGGTTCGGGTGATGCTACATGGGGAACATGGTCTATTGCAGCGAGTGGAGGAAGTCAAACTTACATAGGTAATTATAGTATTCCAAATAACAACGTGATCTTCCTAGAAGATAATTTATGGGTAGAGGGGCAAATTAGTAATAAGAGAATTACAATTGCTGCGGGTAAATTTCCAGATAATGTTGCAACAAGGCCATCAATTACGATAAATAATAATCTGCTCTATACGCTTTATGATGGGAGTGATGCTCTAGCTCTTGTTTCTCAGGGAGATGTGAACGCTGGACTAAATAGTTTAGATACACTACGAATAGACGGGGCGTTAATCGCTCAAAATGGCCGTGTTGGGCGCCATTATTACAATTCAAGTTGTGGAGCAGCATATGTTCGAAACACCCTTACTTTATATGGAATGATTGCCACAAATCAACGATATGGATTTGCTTATACTGATGGAACTGGATATGACACTCGAGTAATTACATACGACGGACATTTTTTATATGGCCCTCCTCCAAGTTTTCCTCTTACTTCAAATCAGTATCAAATTATTTCGTGGGAAGAGCTAAAATAGGTATAATAGAAAGATGAAGAAATCACCTAAACGATTAAAAAAGAAAACAGTTTCTCGTTCTAAAAATAAACCGAATAGGCGAAATAAAAAAAGTGAGCCGAAGAAGCAAAATAAGAAATCAAAAGTAAAGTCACCCGCAAAATCTATAAAAAAAGTTGTACAAACAAAAAATAAAGGAAAGTTATCGATTGAAACAAAAATTCCAGAACTTTTAGTTGTTGCCAATTGGAAAATGAACCCAGCAACACTTGATGAAGCTAAAATGATTTTAAATACGACAAAACGAACTATCGCAACTCTTAAAAAGGAGCGGAAAGGAAATAATATGGGAATAGTACTTTGCCCACCGGCTGTTTTTTTTGGAGATATGAGAGGAAAAGTTGAAAATTCGAGGAATCAAAAAAATAACAGTTCAATTTCATTTGGAGTACAAAATATTGGAATAGGAGAAACAGGATCATTTACGGGAGAAGTTTCAGCTGCTATCTCAAAGAGCGCCGGGGCACAATATTCTATTGTGGGCCATTCTGAAAGACGAGCAATGGGGGAAACTAACGAAGCCGTTGCATTAAAAGTTGAGGCTGCATTAAGAGCTGAACTCATTCCAATTATTTGTGTTGGAGAAGCAAAAAAAGATGAACAGGGATTATTTTTAATTGATTTTGAAAAACAAATTCGTATTGCTGTGTCACGAATTAAGCCAATTGATATTGAAAGAATTGTTTTTGCATATGAGCCGCTCTATGCAATTGGCGCAGCACAGGCAGTAACTGCACATCAAATTTACGAGCGAAACGTGCTTATAAAAAAGATTTTGACCGACATGTACGGTAAAGAAAGAGCATTTAAAGTAAAGATTTTGTATGGAGGCTCAGTCGATGCATCAAATGCAATAGACATTGTATTTAATGGAAATGCCGGAGGGCTTTTAATTGGTAGAGCTAGTATTAAACCTGAGGAATTCTCACAATTATTGAAAAATTTGAGTTCAAGATAGAATAAGGAAGCAATAAAGAACCCATCAAGTTAAACTAAATTTAATCAAAACAATATTTACATGCCCGTTTCAATTAATGAAGCAATAGAGAAGAAATATATTACGATTGGAACATACGTGTTGGTACGTGTTGATTTTAACGTATCGATGGATGGAAATACGGTTCGTGATGATTACCGAATTGCGCGGGCACTTCCCACTATTTTAGCCCTCACGAGTGCTGGCGCAAAAGTAATTTTAATAAGTCATATTGAATTAAGCGAATCTAAAAAACATGGATTAACTGCGGGGAAAAACGATGCCGATAAAAGTGCGGTGCCAAGCCTACAACCCGTATACGATTATATTAAAACAACATATCCAAAAGAGTTTAATCGATGTTATTTTGTACCTGATTTATTAAGTGAACAAGGTAAAAAACAAGTGTCACTGTTAAAAGAAGGCGAAATTATTTTAGCCGAAAATATTCGAATGTATGAAGGAGAAAAAAAGAACGACACTGATTTTGCAGCTGCGCTCGCTAGTTTAGCTACAGTATATGTGAATGATGCCTTCGCTGTGTCTCATCGAGCGCACGCTTCAGTGGTTGGAGTGCCAGCGCTTAAAGCATCAAATGAACGCTTTGCTGGTCTTTTACTTCAATCTGAAATTGAAGCACTTGACCCTTCAATTCAAAAACCTCGTCCATTTATATTTATCTTAGGAGGAGCGAAGTTTGAAACAAAACTCCCACTCATTACAAAATATTTAGATGTGGCCGACCATGTTTTTGTGGGAGGAGCACTTGCCAACGACTTATTTAAACTACAAGGAAATAACGTAGGAAATTCATTAGTATCAACAGATAAAAATATTGAAGAAAGCCTTCGTGAAATTTTAAAAAATAAAAAATTAATTATTCCTGAAGATGTTTTTGTACTATGCGGACAACATATCGAAATTAAACATCCGGAAGATGTTAAAGATGGTGAAAATATTTTAGATATTGGCCCCGAAAGTTTAGTGAAGTTCGAATCTTTATGTGAGAATGCTGGATACATTGTATGGAATGGCCCACTTGGTGATTACGAACGCGGTTTTGAATTTGGAACATTAATGCTTGCAAAAATTTTAGCAAATCTTAATCACAACAAAACACGGACAGTGGTTGGAGGAGGCGACACATTAGCGGCCATCAAAAAAGCCAACGTTTTCGATAAATTCGGCTTCGTTTCAACAGGAGGAGGAGCAATGCTCGAATACTTAGAGAAGGGAACCCTCGTGGGAGTTGAGGTGTTGAAATAGGTGATTTAAAATCTATTTTTCTTTTTTGGGTAGGTGTGTAGTATTATTGATATATGTTTGAAAAATATCTTCAAGAATTAGGATTATCCGATAAGGAGGCAAGTGTATATATTTCACTTCTCCAGGTAGATAACGACTCAGTACTCGATTTGTCTAAAAAAACAAAAATTAATAGAACCACTATCTACCCAGTCCTTGAAAGCTTGGCCAAAAAAGGTCTTATTAGCGAAGCACAAGTTGATAAAAAGATTAGATATCACGCCGAACCACCCGAACGATTAGAAACATATGTTGAGCGGCAAAAAACAATGCTTCAAGAGCATTCAAATCGATTAAAAGATGTAATTCCTCAGTTAAAAAGTATTCAGAGGGAAACTGGGGAAAAACCAATGGTTAAGTATTTTGAAGGTAGACAGGGTGCGATCAGTTCTCTTGAAGAGTTTTATAATTCAATCGGAAAAGGTGGCACTGCATATTTAATTTATCCAAAAGATGCAATAAAAAATATCTTCAATGAAAAAGAAATTGAAAAATATCGATCAATACGCCTTAAAAGGGAAATAAAGACAAAAGTAATAAGTACTTCGTCAAAAAACGACATAATTTCTGATTCAACAGGTAATCGAATACAAATTGACGGAGAAAAGTATCCCATCACTTCGGATATTGCTATTTACGAAGATAAAGTAAGGGTTACTATTTTGGGGAAGTCTTTAGCAGCATTTTCAATAAAGAGTCAGGATCTTGCTGATACACTTCGTAGTTTATTTGATTTGGTATTTGATCTATCAAAAAATAAATAAGAGACTTATATAATAAAAGATACCCCGATCGCACAACGTGCTGCGATCGGGGTATTTGGTTTAGACCCCGTGGTCTTTTACTCCGAGAACGATAAGGTATTGCCCTTCGCGTTCTCGAACGATTTCATTGGCCTACCCCTCGGGGTAGAAAATAAGGTGTGTTTACTAGTCAGACATACTATTTTTCCTTCGGTCGGGGTTCTCTCTAACAAGGTTTGGATTTTGAGGACAGCTTTTAGCTACTAGTCCCAGCCAACAGCCGATTCGGGCGCTGTTGGCTGGGACTTTCACTTTCGGCTAGTCGCCCATATTACCTCCTTGTTAAGGTTCGGGAATCGTTCATAAGCAAGAGCGCTAATGAATTTCCAAATAAAATTTAGCATAATAAAATTGGTCTGTCAACATGTTTTAACTAAATTGAGTATATTTGATCAATTTTATATAAAATAAGGCTATGAATATAGCTTCAATAGTGTTTTTACTTGTTATTGTCGGTTTTTGTGTTTTGACACCTGAAAAATACTACAAAACAAATATTTTTTAATGCAATTAATGTAGTTTTATGTCATATCTAATTTACATATATTGTATATAATATCCTTATTTATCAATACTATAATGGAATATTAAATTTAATCTGTCATAAACACTTGACAAAAATATAAATATCCGTATTATCTTTCTCAGTTAGAACTTTTCACCTCAACCCCCAAAGAACAATGCGTTACTACGTGCTCCCCGACGGGACCGTGGTGATCAACCCCTCTGACGCCTACTAAGGCGTTACGGGATGATCCCACTTCTGCGGCTTAGGCACGCGGGGGAATAATGCACCCTGGCAACAGAATCGCATCCACTAAAACATCACCCTAATTTTTTACAACTATGAAAAAGATCGTGATCGGAATGATGGTCGTTCTCGCTCTACTCTTGTCGTTTGTTGCAGGTGTCTTCTACGGCACCAACGCAACTATCGCCAAGATGGAATTGCTGGAAACCCCCAGAGGCCGCATTCTTTACTACTTCATTCCGAATACATCTGCTTCGACAGAAATTTATTCGCTTGATAGTGGAGAAGATGCTGATCTCTACGAGGATTCAACACAAATTCCTGACGAAGACGTGACTGAGAGGAAAGACTCTCTGAAGGACGACACTAACCTTTAATTCAAAAGTGTTTATTTTTGCGACCGTTTTAAATGGTTGGTTGGCGTGCAGCGCTAAGAGAAAACTTTAAATCCTAACTATAAAAAGTTAGATCTGTCTCGAAATGTAATTTCGACTGATGAGCTCTAGAGAGCGAAACAGAAAGTACTTTAAAACCAAGAAAAATAATAAAAGTTAAATTCGTCTGCACTTGAGAGTGTTTTTAAAAATATTCTCACGTGCAGGCGAAAGTAGCGCCAAAGCATGTGATCGGTAGTACACATTTAAATCTTGAGTGAGTGTCTCGGATTTAAGTGGAGTTGTACTACGTATTAATTCATCACCAAAAAAATGATTAGTGGGATGTTCTGATTGTTCTCGTACGCCTCGCGAGAGACCAACAGTCAAAATGTCACATCATTTGAGTAGGGACAAGCAGTTCGTTGCTGTGCACCGAACTTTGATGAATTATGGCTGTGAACGATCTGAGGTGAGTACCGCAAGGTAACTCAGTTTGATCTAGTAATAGTTATGGGGAAAGCGCATAAGGCTTGGTCGCCAAGTGTGTATTACCTGCTACAAAATTTCTAAACCTCAACCAAAAAAGAATTACTATGGCACATTACAGTACTTTTATTTTTCAGTTGCCAGGATGTCCCGAGATTTATATGAGTACTCGGTACAACATTATTCAGGACTTTGATTGCATTCGAAATAAGTTTGGAAAGGGGTTGATTAAGTTCAAACCTTTCTACAAGCCTGATCGAGTGCAATTTACTCCTCCGAGTAATGGAGAAAAGCATCCTTGGGTATTGCTGACTAAATATCAGCGTAGGAAGATTCAAACCTTCCTCAATGTGGTCTACCGAAAGGGAAACCACAGGGTACCTCGGAGATGGCGCAAGTTCGTAAAGAACGACGGCGTCTTTCCAAAGGAGTGTCTCGACTGAGCAACTGCGGCTTAGGCACGCGGGGTACACATACTACCTGGCAACAGAATTGTATGAAACTGACTAGTAATTATTTACTAGTCACTCTGTCTCGAAATGTAATTTCGACTGATGAGCTCTAGAGAGCGAAACAGAAATACATTAAAAATAAAATAATTTCTTTACACCTCATCCGGCGTTTATTTGCGGCACGAAAATAACCACGCAAACAAAAAATGTGGAAACCCGCTAGACGCTGGTTGAGGTGTAATGAACAAAAAATATAGGTTGCTAGTTAACCTGATCCGAGGAGCTCTGGTTTTCCATAAGGAAAACTAAAACTTTCGGGCTTTAGTGGGGCAAGCAACGTAACGCCGGATGCGTACGTGTGAGGCCAAAAGCACAAAAACTACTTGTTTGCCCAGCTATCGGGGAATAAGCGTCGTTCGTGGTACGGCGTTATGAGCATAAGTATCAAAATCTCCGAAGCCATTCGCCCTTAAGGGTGAAATGGTTCTAGTGAGGAATTTTGAGAACGTTCTCTAACAACCACTTTGTTTATCGATGTGTTTCGATACTGAAGAGCTCAAAAGAGCGAAACAGAAGATCTTTAAATTTCAGCAACTTCAACCCCCTAAAAAAATGCAAAACCCATATGGTTCGGAGAAGCAGTTGGAAACCACCGAACAGCAGATCGACCGCCGTGTCGCGCTCAGTGTCCTCGAAGTGAGCTACCATTTTTGGGGCGCACTTCGGGGTGGTGGCGAACGGGCCGCTGCGAACCTTTTGAACAGTTTGAAAGGTGCAGCACCACGCGGCTACTACTTCACTGTCTCGGCAGATAGGGAGTGGCGTCCGCGTGCAAACAAAGACGGAACGTTCGAGTTCCGCCGCCTGTTTCAGCCCCGAACCAACACTGTCGCCATCATCGGATTGGCAAGACGATAGTGCCGGAAGGGTTGAAACACACGTTAAGAGTCACCGTAAAAAACTCTGGTCTGATCCACTAACAACGATCACTCGTTTATCGTATGCGAGCTTCAAAAAACGTTCGGGTCCGCCCGTGATAGCGGCGTCGGTAGGGGAATTTATTTCCCCACTTTATTGAGCCTGTCACATTCGGTGATTGGTTCATCAAGTTCGTTCTTTTCAAAAAAATAAAAATATGAAACTTAACGTCAAGGCTATCCGTAGTTTTGTGCTTAGTCAGGTAGTGGACAAGGAAGAGTCAGAAGCACTCATCTTTTATTTGGCTGGCATCAATGCCGAATTCTATCTCGTAGATCCTCACACCTGCGGAGAAGAAGCAGGAGAGATTGGCTTCATGGGTTTCAACTTCACCGACAAGGTGAATGATGCAATGAATGCTGGTCTTTGGGCTGTGATTTACGACGATGGGCGCGATTATGCTTACCATAAGTACTTCCTTTTCGAGGAAGACGCTAAAAGTTTTGCAAATCGGGTTGGTGGAGGCTTATTGAAGTACACCAACACTGCAAATCGGCTGAAAGTTATTGCCCACTTTAGAAAGTTGGGCTTAATCGAAGAAGTTCCTGAAGAAGAAGGAATTCTCGAATAACTTTAAGTCAATTCATATACGTTCTGCATAACGTAAAAAATGTAGCTGTTTTGCTCAATATGCGTGCAAGAAATTGCATGTCGACATATTGGCTTCTTCAGTGAAAAAAGAAGGTAAGAAAGGAGGATCAACAATGATCATCGACCTTTCTCTTCGTAATGAGCGCCTGTACAAGGGTTGCGAAATTACGGAGGTGGCAGGCCGGCTGAACTTGGTTACTCCAGTTGCTGATGCAGTTAATATCGTTGGCCGCAACGCCAATGGGTTGATTGCAGAAGTTGCTGCGAGTGATCGGAGCGAAGTCGAGCTTACGGGTCCGATGGCGGTTTGGTCTTACTTGATCGTTTTCCACGCTGTGGTTCACGCCTTTTCGAAGGTGTACTACAACGATGGGAAAGGTCGGGTACTGATCGCCGCCCACGGCGCCTGATGCCATCTGACTGAGAGGAAAGACTCTCTGAAGGACGACACTAACCTTTAATTCAGAAGTGTCTATTTTTGCGACCGTTTTAAATGGTTGGTTGGCGTGCATCGCTGACGGATAGATGTTCTATCCGTCATCTGTCACAGGGTATTACCTTGTCTGATGAGTTCAAAAGAACGAAACAGAAGATCTTTCAAAACTCCACAAATAATTTTTATGAATAATCATTCGAAAGAATTGGTATGTGTTCGAGTGATTAATGTATGCGCATCCATTAAAGGCTCTTTTGGATTAGGTCACTTTATAAAAGTCGATCTGTCTGGAGTCAGTGATTGGTATATATACTGCTCAAAAACTAAACCAATTGTCGGACAAGAAATTTCCATGTTTCTTACTATGTACGGCAAATGGACATGTCTCGATGACAGAGACAATGTCGAATCATTTTAGTCGAATTAAAACCCTATGATCAACATCATCAAATCTACTCGCTATAAGGTGAGTGGCTTCATTCGTAACTGCGTTAAAAACCCTCGCACGAGCTGGAAGCTGCGGAAGCAATTGGCTTCTCGCAGCATGCGTCGCCTCGATCGAAAGGTGATCGCTGCAACGGATGTTGAGGAGCATTCGTCGTGTGTCGTATACAATAACTTCCTGGGCTATCCGTAGCAAGGAAACGTTAAGAGTCAACGTAAAAAACTCTGGTCTGATCCACCAACAATGATCACTTGTTTATCGTATGCGAGCAACAAAAAACGTTCGGGTCCGCCCGTAATAGCGGCGTGGTTAAGAGGAACATCAGTTCCTCTTTTTTTATTTCTAAATCAAATTAAGTTAAAATTTATAAACCTACTTATTAATTTATTTATCGAGCTCTGAAATTATTTTTTGAGCAATATCTTCTTTTTCTCCATCTTTATAAATAATATGTTCACCATATCTCATACTCACTCCTTTATAACGAGGGATTAAATGTGCGTGTATATGTAATATTTCCTGGCCTCCATATGAGCGATTGTTAATGAGTAGATTTACTCCATCAAGTTTAAGAGCATTCTCTAAAACGTTTGCCACCCTTTTAACTCCTTTCATCATTGTTCCAAAAAGTTCTGTGTCGATCTGAAATATGTCGTCAGCATGTGTTTTTGGAATAATAATTGTATGTCCTAAGGCAAGAGGATTAATATCGAGGAATACAAAGACATCTGCGTCTTCATAAAGCTTTGTTGTGTTAACTTCTCCTGTAATCATTTTGCAAAAGATGCAATCTTTATGGGTTAATTCGTTATTCATGGCCATATTTTAACACGTATACGGGCTAGCATGATACAATCTTTTCATGTTTTCAGTACTACCTGGTATTCCAGAACAAGATTCTGCACGAAATGAATTAGCAAAATATAGCGATAGAATAAAACACCTGCTTTATCATAGAGGCATTAAAACTGCCAAAGAGGCACAACATTTTTTGGACCCGGTATATGAGCATAATCATGATCCGATGTTGATGTCGGGCATGAAAAAAGCTACTGAACGTTTTTTACACTCAATTGATACAAACGAACATATTGTAATTTATAGTGATTACGATGCTGATGGAATTCCTGGTGCAGTTGTGCTCGCCAGTTTCTTAAAGAGAATTGGTTACACTAATTTTTCACACTATATACCTGACAGACACCTTGAAGGATTTGGTGTAAACATGGGAGCGATCGATGAAATAATTTATAGAGCAAAAATACATGAAATTCCGCATACTTTTTTATTAATTACCATCGACTGTGGAATATCAGATGTCGAACCAATTCAAAAAGCTAAAGATTTGGGAATCGATGTAATTATCACTGATCATCATATGCCTGGGAGTATTTTTCCTGCTGCATATGCCATTGTTAATCCCAAAATAAGTATTCAAGAGCAACAGGTATCTCCAAAAAAAGCAAAAAATACAGAAGAATTAATTTATCCCTTCAATATGCTTTCAGGATCCGGTGTAATTTTTAAGTTTGTTCAAGGATTAATGTTACTCCGTGATTTTAGTGATAAAGGTTTTAAACCTGGCCATGAAAAATGGTTACTTGATATGGTGGGTATTGCAACAATGTCTGACATGGTTCCTTTAATTGGAGAAAACCGAATTTTTGCTCACTTCGGTTTGAAAGTATTGCGTAAATCTCCTCGAATTGGTTTGCAAACACTTCTTTCAAAACAGAAAATTGATCAACGCTACATTAACGAAGAAGATATTGGATTTAGTATTTCTCCTCGTATAAATGCTGCGTCAAGAATGGGAAAAGCCGATAAAGCCCTTGAATTATTTTTGACCGATGATGAGTCGAAGGCATTAGAACTTTCAATTTATTTGCAGAAGTTAAACGATGAGCGTAAGGGATATGTTGCAGCTATTGTGAAAGATTTGAAAAAGCACCTAGAGGATGACCTTCTAGCTTCCGATAATTCAGACATTCCAAAATGTATTATTGTAAAAGGAAATCCCGATTGGAGACCATCACTTTTAGGACTAGCAGCAAATAGTTTAATTGAGCAATATAAATGCCCAGTATTTTTATGGGGGCGTGGAGAAGGAGGGACTATTATTAAGGGTTCTTGTAGAACTTATGTAACTGAAGGCATGAATGGGCATATGAGTTTGGTTAATTTGATGCATAAAGCTGAAGAAATTTATAGCACTGAGCAGATTAAGAAAATCAAAAAAATAGATAAAGAAAAAATAGAAGAAATTAAAAAATTATTTCTTCATTGTGGAGGTCATGCAATGTCTGGGGGATTTGCTGTCGACCATGAACACATTCATCTCCTTCCTGAATATTTAGAAAAAGCAGTTAAATTTTATGCAAAAGATTTTTTAAATGAAAAAAACAATATTTCGAATGTACTCAAAGCCGATCTTGAATTAACACTCGATGAAATCGATATGCGTCTTTATAATGAAATTTCGCAACTTGCACCATTTGGGGTAGGGAATCAAAAACCACTTTTACTCATTAGAAATGTGATTCCACAAGAAGTTCGTCAATTTGGTAAAGCTAAGGAACACTTTGAAATGAGTGCTCGAAATGGAAAAGGTCGCACGATAAAAATGCTTTGTTTTTTTGCGAAACCTGAAGATTTTCATGTTGTACCCGATGTATTAAAACCTGTTTCAATTGTCGGGCACATTGAGCACTCTCGTTTTTTGGGAAAAAGTGAAATTAGGCTTAGATTGGTCGAAGTCTTCTAAATTCGCTAGAATAAGCCTATAAACAATTATTATATGGCACACGTTATAATTTTTACGGATGGATCAGCTCGAGGAAATCCAGGAAACGGTGGATGGGGCGCTGTTTGCGTCTATCCAAAATCAAGTGGAGAATTGCGTGTAGATGAGCTCGGCGGGGCTTCAGCATATACGACTAATAATCAAATGGAGCTCACCGCAGCAATTGAAGGCTTAAAAAACTTCAACAATTTTTATAATGATAACAAACTTAATACCACTAATGACGCCGAATCAGTTTTTTACACAATTTATACAGATTCTGCCTATGTAATTAATGGAATTACAAAGTGGGTCTATGGTTGGCAGCAAAATGGCTGGATAACAAGCACAAAGCAAGAAGTTTCTAATCGCGATTTGTGGGAAGCACTGCTCGAGCAAATTTCAAATAAAGAAGTTGATTGGAAATATGTAGGAGGCCATATTGGAATTGCTGGAAACGAAAGATGCGATCAAATTGCCACAGAATTTGCCGACACAATTTTAAAAGGAGAGGCTGACTTAGCTCTTATTCAACTGTATAAAGGATCGTTGGTTGGTTATCCTATTAAAGTGTTAAATACAGAAACCGGAGAATTAATTTTGGATGAAGACGGAGGAAGTAAAAGCGGTGGGAGCGCTGAAAAGAAAGCTAAAGCAAAGGAACGATCAAAAATTGCTGCATATTCATATGTAAGTATGGTCAATGGAAAAATTGAGACTCATAAAACATGGGCAGAATGCGAAAAGAGGGTAAAAGGAGTAAAGGGGACACGTTTTAAGAAAGCGATTTCAAAAAATGATGAGGATGAAATAAAGAAAGACTTTAGTTCAAATAATTAATCAGTACTTTATCTGTTCTTAAGTAAAATATAACCTTCCTTATTTCATAATCTCTATATGAGAAGTGAAATATTTGCGTATGTTAATTATAAGAGCACTCCTCTTGTCTCATATTATGTATTTATTTTTTGTATCAGTATTATTTTAGTTGAGTATGTAGCCTGGTTTTCTAAAAATATTTATGTAGTAAATGGTTTCTTAACCATATTATTAGCCTTTTTGATAGGTTTTAGGTTTTTATTAAAAGGAGGTAAAAAGTTTCTCATTAAATTTGTATTGAACATTGGTATCGTAACTATACTAGTTAGCGTAGTTGGCCTCAGTAGAACTTCTATTGTTCTTAAACAAGCTTCACCCGAATTATTCAGTAATCAAGTTGGAATTATTAAGTCGCATGGCGGTGTAATTCAAAGTGAAATTGAAAGAAGGAAGAACAAACAACGTTTTGTAGTCGAATTACACGAAAAGAATAGTTCCACTAAAGCATTAGTAACCACTTCTCCTTATCCCGAATTTCAATATGGAGACAATGTTCAAGTAAATGGAGCATTGCTCGTTCCACACGATTTTAAAACCGAAACAGGAAACTTATTTGATTACGATACATACCTTGCTAAAGACCAAATATTTTTTCTGATTAAAAATGGAAAAGTAGAAAAAGCTACGTTTCAACAAAATATGAGTTTTTTCGAAAAAATAAATTCAAAACTATATAAACTAAAAAACTACCTCGTTAATTTAATTGATCACTCGTTACCTAGTCCTCAAAGTTCACTTTTAGCCGGCCTTTTAATAGCAGGGAAGAAAGCAATTCCTGAAAACATTATGAATGAGTTCAAAATAGCTGGAGTTGTTCATGTTGTTGTGTTGTCTGGCTATAATTTAACAATTGTTGCTGTGGCTGTGATGGCAATTCTTAAAAAAATTCCCCGAACTTTTCGTTTGGTTATTGGAGCCATATTAATTATTTTATTTTCACTGATGGTGGGTGAAACAGCTACGGTTGTTCGTTCTGTAATTATGGCAATAATCGCTTTATTTGCCGAAGGTATATACGAAAATTATAAGGCAATTCGTGCATTAGTTTTTACAGCTTTTGCCATGCTTTTTTATAATCCATTATATTTATTACATGATCCATCGTTTCAACTTAGCTTTCTTGCCACCTTTGGGCTCATGCTTGTATCGCCAATTTTAAACACTTTTTTAAGTAAATATGCTGCGTGGTTTCCAACTGCATTTGGCATAAAAGAGCTATTTATAGGCACGGTTTCTACCCAAGTATTCGTTACTCCATTTCTCATATATGGAAGCGGACTCATTTCATTAGTGGCATTGCCCGTAAATATATTAATTTTATCTATTGTCCCAACTGTAATGCTTATAGGTGCAATCTACATGTGCATGTATTGGGTCAGTCATATATTACATTCGGGATTTATTTTGCTCATATTAAATAACGTCTCACTATTTATATCTTTCATCACATATCTCTTACTCAGTTATCAATTGTTCATCGTTCACTTCTTTGTTTCACTGCCAAATGCAGCAATATACATAAAACACGTTCCTGTTTGGAACGTGCTCATGGTTTATTTCATTGAATTGTCAGTTATTTTTTTCTATTTCAAAAAAGAATTGTTTAAATCACTCTTTAGGCTAGGTTTCCAGATTGAAAACGTTTCTCTGACACCTCCCAGTTAAGATTTTCAAAAAAAGCTTCAACATATTTCTTTTTTTCTGAAGGAACGAAGTCGAGCATGTATGAATGTTCCCACATATCAATTCCTAAAACAAAAGTTAGTCCATTTAATTGTCCTTCGTGCTGTTCTCCAATCCAATTATTTACAAGTTTTTTCTGAATAGGATCATAACAAAGCACAGCCCATCCAATTCCTCTCGTCATTGCAATTGCTTTAAACCGAGTAAACCAAGCATCAAATGATCCCCACTCTGCCACAATTGCTGCATGCAGTGAATGTGCTTCTGTAAGCATATTCGCTCCACCTTCTAAGTTCTCAAAGTAATATTCATGATTTCGCATTCCATCGAATTCAAATCCAAATCGTCTTTGTAGTTCTCCAAGTACATACATATTTTTTTCTGCACTTTCAGCGTCAGCAGATAATTCCTTAATCTTTTCAAGAATTAAGTTTGTATGTTTTACGTATCCTCCATACAGTTTTGTATGTTCATCTATTGTCTTAGTGCTAATTCCTTTTAATTCTAGAATATTAAATTTTTTTTGTTCGTATGGTGTTGTCATATACGTAGTATGCGCTATATATAAAAACTTTCAATTATTCGTTTTATTTATGTTTAAAATTCCCAATAAAAGCATAATCTTAGGCTTATTTTTAATACTGGTGTTAGTTCTGATGCTTTTTTACTATATACATTTCAAAAAACACGAATGTGATAATCCATGCATCACTATGTTCAACAATAAAAATGTACCAGTTCTCATTGAATGGAAAGGATACACCTTACTCATTGGGGCGGGGGATGTAAATAGCACCCTAATTAATCAAATCGGAAAGGTACTTCCTTTCTTTACTTCATCATTAAACACTTTAATAACAGTAGATAATTCAACAAGTTCGAATATTGCCACTATTGATTTTTTAAAAAAATATAATGTTGAAAAATTATTTGATTTAAATAAAAGTTTTATGAATTCAACAAGTTCAATTTTTTCAACGTCTACTGGCGGAATTAATTTAATAATTAGTAAGGAACTTTATGTAAGTAAATCAAAAAAAGTAGAACCTAAATTTGTATATCGAATTGAATTAGTAAATTCAGAAGATGACTCGAATAAAAAAGAGAATTTAATTTTTAAGTTCGATGTAAACACCACAGTAGCTCAAAAAAAAGTTGGTTTCGGCAAAGCTGATTTTGTTTTTCTTAAAAATGTACCAGTTGGAAAGAAACAAGAGCATCACATTACTGATTTTTTCAAAAATACTCGAGCTGAATATTTTGTTTCAATGTCGGGTGAATCAAAAATGCAAAGTAAAAATAATACAATATTTGAAATTGCCAATTTTAGAACAAGTTCTACTCCAGAAAGTTCTAATCTGGGAAATAGTAAAATTTTATTTCCTCTTCTTATTCATCTCAATATGGAAAAACAGAATGAAAATAAAAATGTAAATGATGGCTCAATATTTTGCCGCCTTAATTATAATGAAAAAACAAACCACCGAATGGAGTGCGGTGGTAAGAGGGAATCGTTCTTTGGTTATTTACTAATCAAGTTTGGGATTAAATAACCCCTGCGTCTTTAAGTGCTCGGTACGCACCTTTTTTGTGAATTGTTTTGATTGCATTAGTTGAAAGAGTCATAGGAACAGTAATTCCTAATTCAGCAATAAAAATCCGCTTCTTTTGTAAGTTAGCGTATCTTCGTCGTGCGCCTGTAGGGTTGAATTGAGTAGCACGAGTTCGGTTTGAGTAACCTCCTCCATTGATACTGCTTTTTCCTGAAATTGGACAAACTTTAGCCATAAAAATATTTATAAATGTTTAGTCCTACGATAGTACCAGCTCTTTAGGCCTAAGGCAAGTGGTTTAATAGCTATAAATTTAAACATTTAAACAATAAAATTCCTTGCAATATTGCCTCAATATAGTAATTTGAGTCCGGAAAGACACATCAACCCCAACTCTCATTTCATGGCAAGTAAAACCGATCCTTTAACGTCACTCATTGAAACCATATTTCACCAAGACGGCTACACCCTTTATCAACTAGGAGAGGGTATGTATGTCGTGGCAAAGCTGCCACTTCGTATTCGAGATACGTACCGTCCGGAGCCCACAACGATTCATATCACTTGGAACCCTCTTCTTTGGAAATATGGAAATAACAATCCTGAAAATTGTTATCTCCGAACTGCGGTGACCTATATAAGACCAGATCACCTCGAGCAAGATGATACTCTCATTAATTTCCTTCGGAGAACTTTTACCCCACTTAAGCCCGGACTAGAGTTTTTTACGGCTCAACCGGAGTTAACAATAACCTCCGTTGTTGCGCCGAATTCTCTTGGGTAAACATAGATAAAAAACCACAAACCACTGACCCCAACGATAACTTCAAGGGGTCTGTTTTATTGTAATTGTTGTAATTGAAGTTTCTCTTCAATTTGCTTCAAAAGGGCTTGTTCAACTTCCGGATTAACGTCTTGAGCAGCAATGTACTGTGTCACTAGTTCAGGATTGTCACGCAAGCATCTGTAAATGTCTTCTTTATGAGCCTGGTGCCAAACTTTAAATTCCTCCATTTTCTCTTGAGGGATATGGGCCAAGGTGTGTTCAAGTGCATGAAGTCTATCGAGCTTGTCTTCAATTATATCGAGAATTATATCAGGGTTGGCATTGTACAAATCTTCAAAATGTTCATCTGTATTTGTAAGTGCTCGAAGTATGATTCGAAATTCAGTCGAATTAAAATCAACCCAGTCCATTGTAATTTCATCTTTGTTTGCATTAGTATCCGAACTGAGACGGCGCTGCATTAATTTTATCTGTATTTGATTCACAAATCTCGCGCTCATTTCAACAGACGCTTTCTTCACACTGTTTTCTATTGGAGGGGTGTCTATACTCATATAATTTTTATATATAGAATAAGTATAATCAATTTACTATTTGCCGCTACCAGTCTGTTATATTATTTTTTAGCATTATTGACTTTTATTTATACTGAGACAACATGTAGATATGATTATTTTTGGAATTATTGTATTGCTGATGTCGGTTGTGATTCATGAAGTTTCTCACGGCCTAGCCGCAAGAGCTTTGGGGGATAAGACTGCAGAATATGAGGGACGTTTAACATTAAATCCTTTAAAACATCTTGATCCTTTCGGTTCTATTATTCTTCCTCTCATTCTATTTCTAACACATGCAGGCTTTATTATTGGATGGGCAAAGCCAGTTCCATATAATCCGTATAACTTTGATATTAAATGGCGAAAGTGGGGTGACGCATTTGTGGCAATAGCGGGGCCACTCTCAAATATTTTACTTGCTCTTATTTTTGGATTGCTATTACGTTTTAGTCCAATGCTCATTGGTTTATTTGGATATGATTTAATTAATACAGAGGCAACAGTTCGAATACTTCAAACAATCATTCCACTTTTTCAAACAATTGTAATTACAAACTTAAGTTTAGCTATTTTCAACTTGGTTCCAATTCCGCCACTCGATGGATCAAAAATTGTTTCTGCTCTTATCCCTTATCAATATAGAAATATCACCTATAAAATAGAGCGATACGCACTCCCACTGGCTGTTGTTGGAATGTTTATAATTTGGCCATTTCTTTCACCGGTGGTTTTTCGTTTGTATGATTTGATTGTCGGAATTTAATTCTTGTAGATGTTTGAGACTTTATCACTATGAAAAAACACTTCGTTATCTTATCTTTTTTCTTGGTATGTTTAACAATCTTGCTTTCAGCGATATTAATTATCGTTACAAAAGAAAATCAAAAATCAGCTGAGTCAGAAAACAAGTATACGAATAAAGTGATTGAATATGAATATATAAATGCACAACCAGTTATTCAGCAGAAAATAGTCAGTTCAAGTTCGCTTCTGTTTGTCGGGGATGTAATGCTCGACAGAGGATCTGCTATCCATGCGAAAAAATATGGAAAAGATTCACTCGTTAAAAAATTAGACAATTTATTATTTGAAAGTGACGTGGTCGTAGCAAATCTAGAGGGTACTGTGACAAATAATCCCTCTGTGTCACTACAAGATAATTCAATTTTACATTTTACGTTCGATCCATCATTTGTTCCGTTTTTAAAATCGAATAATATTTCTGTTGTTAGTTTGAGTAATAATCATGCACTCGATTTTGGAAATGATGGATATGTTGAAACTAAAAAGTATTTAACAGATTCAGATATTAAATCATTTGGCTCGCCATTAAATAACATCAACCTGTCTACTTCAATAGAATTAAAAAATCAAAAAGTTTGTTTCGTTGGTTATCATGAATTATATAATTCAGACGACACTAAAGTAGTTAATGAAATTAAAACAATTAAAATTGAATGTAATAAAGTAATTGTGACTATGCATGGGGGAGTAGAATATACTCACAAGCCAACTGATTCTCAAATGTTTCATGCTCATAATTTTATTGATGCCGGAGCTGATGTGGTGATAGGAACTCATCCACATGTTGTACAGCCTGTGGAAATCTACAAAAACAAAGCTATTTTTTACTCGCTCGGAAATTTTATATTCGATCAAGATTTTTCATTCGATACGACGCATGGGTTAACTGTACAAGTTGTATTTGAGGGAAATAAAACAACATTTAATTTAGTTCCAATCGATATTATTCGAGCACAAGCAGGTATATCAAATAAAGGGGATGGCGAAAAAACCTTACAAGTACTTATAAATGGAAACCTTCCTCCAGAAATTGTCTCACAGATCATGTCTGATCAAGCCTTTAGTCTTAGTTTTTAACCTTTCCTTTTGCAGTATATCTGCTAAGTTAGTGGCAGACATTCAATCTCTTTTAAGGGGTTGGATTAAACTTGAAACTTGAAAACTCATACGTATGAATCATGTACATGTAAGAAAAGTATGGTGCGAACTGTTTTACGCACTATTTGCACTCCTCGCGTCTCTGCTACTCATAAGTTCGTTATTTATGAGAAACAGTCTTAATTTCCATGGCTACTTTACCATTGGATTGATGTGTGCGCTTTTGAGCGCAACATTCAACTGGTTCAGTCAGTTTCGAAGAAACTACTATGAGCTCGACTATATGTCCCAAGCATACAACACGCTTTTTTACACGACCTTCGGTTATGTAATAGGTTCTGTCCACATGGCGTGCCTCGATATAGGTGTTGGTCTGAAAGATGATTGTGGTTATGAAACGGCAATCATTCTTGCAGTTTTTATTTCGGTGTACTTTTTATTAATGACGAAGTACTGCGAAACTCGGAGGAGTTGCCCCCGTGGCACACCTCTCGATCGTGTATTACTAAGAATGATTAACTCAGACTAGACTGCGTCCTCGGTTCAAAAGCTCTTCGAAAGGAGGGCTTTTTCTTTTACTTGAATCTATTCTATATATATGGTATTTTCTCTCTACGTCCTCTGTATAGACCCTTATATATAGAGCATCGTATTTAATAGCGATAAGCTCAGTAGCCAAACAAGGTACTACATCTTGTAAGGCGAACAACGAGCCTTATCACCCGTAACAAATAAATAAATAATATTTATGCCGACAATTAATCAGTTGGTGAAGAGAAGTCGAAAGAAAATTGCACGAAAGCCAAAAGCTGTCGCGCTTCTTCGATCTTTCAACTCACTAAAAAATAAGCCAAAGTTTTTCCCATCTCCATTTAAACGAGGTGTATGTGTGAAAGTAACAACTAAAACTCCTAAGAAACCTAACTCAGCTATTCGAAAGATTGCCCGAGTTCGACTTACAAATGGAATGGAAGTTACTGCGTACATCCCAGGAGAAGGACACAATTTACAAGAACACTCAGTGGTAATGCTCCGAGGTGGAAAAGTAAAAGACGTAGGACTTCGATACACAATTGTTCGAGGACGATTGGATGCAGCCGGAGTAGAGAAACGAAGAAAAGGTCGAAGTATGTACGGAAACAAACGTCCAAAAGCAGCGAAGAAATAAAAGTTTCGCTTACTTAAATAACTAATTAAAATATCATGAGACGAAAAGTAAAAAAGCCAGCACAGCCAACAGCTGAAGCAAAATATAATTCAGAAAAAGTAGCGAAGTTTATTAACTACGTGATGCTTTGTGGAAAAAAAGAAGTTGCTCGAAAAATTGTATACCAAGCTTTCGATGTAATTAAGGAAAAAGAAAAAGTAGAAGATCCTATTGTTGTTTTCAACAATGCGCTTCAAAATACAGCCCCTATGATGGAAGTACGATCACGACGAGTGGGAGGTGCTAACTATCAGGTTCCTAGAGAAGTACGAGAAACACGACGAAACTTTCTTTCAATGAAATGGATTATCGACGCCGCTCGTTCTAAAAAAGGAATGGCAATGCACAAGAAGCTTGCCGATGAAATTATTGCAGCTTCAAAAAATGAAGGTGCAGCAGTTACAAAGCGAGAAAATACACACAAAATGGCAGAAGCCAACAAGGCCTTTGCTCACTTTGCTTGGTAGTAACAAAAGACTTATTCATTTGTTATTAAAAAAACACCCTCATGGGTGTTTTTTTAAACCGTATAGGTTTTTATAAATTATTAATTTTTAGTTACCGTAAGAACTCCGTTTTCAGTTGTCACTATAAAGCTCTGTAAGTTCTGTGTATTTTGTCCGTCAGTTGCCCGAACTATTTGGATCGTAATTCGTGCGTCGTTTTTATTATCTCCAACAAATTGAGCAATTCGATATGAATTGATCCATGCTAAATATTCTTTTCCAGCATCTGTTTTAAATAGTACTGATGAACCAGATCCAATTCTTTCAAATTTAACTGATTTTGTTTCTCCATCGATTGAAAGAGGAAAAGCTACTTTAAATAAATCGTTATAGCTAACTCCAGCTTCTCCACTCATTACAGGTGTATTGTCATGCATCATTGATGGATTATTTTCTCCAAACACATTTCCGTGTTTCATCATTGTTGTGCTCCCGGTTTCTGAACTTGAACTCACCATATTTTCGCCATTACTTGAAGAATTCGGGAATCCAGCTTGTTTTGGCTTAGCGAGAACGTACACTACCCCTAAGATAATAAGAAGGCCTACTACAATGCTAATAATCAGTGTTGTCTGTTTTTCGTTGGTCATAGGGTAATAATACTTTTTTTGAGGGGTGGGAGTCAACAACGGTATATTTCTTAAAATTTTGCTAAAATAAAGTATGAAATTTTCGCCCAAAGCATATCCTCCAAGTTTTTTTGATTTAACTCAAGATATCAGTAAAGATTTACCAGTTGATATTATTAAAGCGTGGACAAATAGTGATCAGTCAGGCGACATTGCAAAAAGTATTTTAGAAAAAACAAAAGTACGCGGCACTTTAATTTCTTCAGACTCATCTGGTCTTACAAAAATGTCGCAGCATATGGGATTGATTGAGTTACTTGCAAAAATTAATCAACCAAAAGAATTAGTGTATTCATTTGGAACTCATATTGGTGGGGAAGGTGTTGGAATTTGGGCAGCAGACAATACTGAAATGTTTTATCCCGAATCTGTTTCAACTGAATCGATTATTAACATGCTAAATAGCATTAAGAAAGAGTTATTACATACATGCGATGTAAAAATAAGTTTAGCTGCTCACTTCGGTGAATTCTACTCATTAGGAGGGGGAATGTATGGAAATGAGGCAGATTGGATTGAAAATATAGCCGAAGATCAAACAGAAGGAGGTGAAATCGTAATTTCCGAACATTTGCTCGAGAAGTTCAAAAGTTCTGATAATAACGTAAATGGCGCGTCTCTGTCATTAATAGAAAGAGAAGACTTACAATCTAAATACGGAAAAATATTTCGATTAGAAGATGGACAAATGCTAGCTGATATTCCAAAAAATGATCCGTATTATCCAATTCCATACTCGAAAGATTTCTATGAAGATTTAATTAAGTTCAATACAAATACCGATGAAGTACTTCTAAAGAATATGTATGAGAAGTATGTTGAAAAGTTAACTGTCGTGTTAATTGAACGTGAACGTGAAGAGGAGATTGAAACTGAGGATAAATATATTCATGAGGTTCGATTACTTAATGATTTAGCACTTTCAGTGGTAATGAAAAAAGCAGCTGATGCAGTTCTTTCTAAATATAATGGAACTGAAATTAAAACTGCAGGACCACTAGGAATTTATGTATTTAAAGAAAGTCAAAAAGCACTCGATTTTGCCAAAGAGCTTAAAAACAACTTGTTGAAAGATGGAGTAAGTTCAAAAACAGGTATTGATTATGGTGAGCTTTTGGTATTTACAACGCCAGACGGGCATAAAGACATTGCAGGCATGCCTGTGAATCAAGCTTCAAAGATGGCCCAGGACAAGGGTGAGTTCGGACACATATATATGAGTGCCGAGGTGGCGAAGCAAGTGAATACCGAAGGTTTCTCTAAAACTACGATTGAAGTCTCACGAGTAACAATTGATCAGTTTGTAATGTAATATTCGACTTATTTTTGTTGCTAAAGCGGTATTTTAATGTTACTTTACCTCTACAAACACGAGCAGCTTTTTAGTTTGTTTCGCCTGTTGTATTTAACAAAATCAGTTTCAAACCACACAATTAATTAACAATTATAATATTTTATGAATCGAGATTATCCATTAGACAAAGTACGTAACATCGGAATTATTGCGCACATCGACGCCGGAAAGACTACAACTTCTGAGCGAATTTTGTATTACACAGGAATGTCACACAAAATCGGTGAAGTTCACGATGGAGAAGCAACAACAGATTGGATGGAACAAGAAAAAGAGCGAGGTATTACAATTACCGCAGCTGCTATTACATGTTTCTGGAATCCTACGTACCATGCGGCAGTTGGAGACAAAACTCACATGCATCGATTCAATATTATCGACACTCCTGGTCACGTAGATTTTACAGTGGAAGTAGAGCGATCTCTTAAAGTTCTCGATGGAGGAGTGGTGGTATTCGACGGAGTGGCAGGTGTGGAGCCACAATCTGAAACTGTATGGCGACAAGCTGATAAATATCACGTACCCCGAGTATGTTTTATTAATAAACTCGATCGAACCGGAGGATCATTTGAACGATCATTCCAATCTATTGTTGACCGACTCAATAAAAGTGCAGTTCGAATGCAGCTTCCCGTAGGAGAAGAATCAAACTTTGAGGAGATCATCGATCTTCTTAAAATGAAGTGCTATGCCTTCGAAGGAGAAATGGGAGATAAAATTATCGAAAAAGATATTCCTGAATCTCACATGGCTGATGCTGTTAAATTTCGAGCTTTACTTGTAGAAAAAATTGTTGAACACGATGACGATGCTATGACAGAATTTCTAGATGGGAAAGAAATTTCAATTGAACGATTAAAGGCAATTCTTCGAAAGGCAACAATTGCAAATAAAATCTTTCCAGTGTTTACTGGTTCTGCCCTTAAAAACAGAGGAGTACAGCTTGTACTTGATGCGGTGGTTGAATACCTTCCATCACCACTTGATATTCCACCAGTAAAAGGAATTGATCCAAATACAGGAGATGAAATTACTCGAGCACCTTCTGACGAAGCTCCTTTTGCTGCTCTTGCTTTTAAACTTCAAACCGACCCATTCGTAGGACAATTAACCTTCTTCCGAGTGTATTCAGGAACAATTGAAGCTGGTTCATATATTTACAACTCAACAACAGGAAATAAAGAACGATTAGGGCGAATTGTACGACTTCAAGCTAATAAAAGAGAAGAAGTTAAAAAAGTGTTTGCCGGAGAAATTGCTGCGGCCGTAGGATTGAAAGAAGCAAAAACATCTCATACATTTTGTGACGAAAATTCTCCAATTATTTTAGATCCTATTAAATTTGCTGAGCCGGTGGTATCGCTTCGAATTGAACCTGCAACAAAAGCCGATCAAGAAAAAATGGGTATGGCTCTTAAAAAACTTTCTGATGAAGATCCAACTTTCCGAATTAGTTCAAACCAAGAAACAGGGGAGACAATTATTTCAGGAATGGGAGAGCTTCATCTTGAAATTATGATCGATCGGATGAAACGAGAATTTGCAGTTACTGCAAATGTTGGTAAGCCACAAGTAGCCTACCGAGAAACTATTTTAGGAACTGCTGAGGCTGAAGAAAAATATGTTAAGCAATCAGGAGGAAAAGGACAGTACGGTCACGTTAAACTGACAATCAAACCTTTAGAACCATTAGTTGAAGGAGCAAAAATTCCTAAAAACGTTAAGCGATACGAAGATTTCGAATTCATCGACAGTATTAAAGGAGGAGTTATTCCACAAGAATTTATTCCTGCTGTTGAAAAAGGAGTTCGAGAAGCAATGGAACGAGGAATTTCAGCTGGATTTAAAATGGTGAACATTTCATGTGATCTTACCTACGGTTCATATCACGATGTGGACTCATCTGAAATCGCCTACAAAATTGCTGCATCAAAAGCATTTCAAGATGCCGCAAGACAAGCGAAACCAGTTATCCTTGAACCTATCATGAAGCTAGAAGTAGTTGTTCCTGAAAAATTTATGGGAGACATTACAGGAAATTTGAACTCAAAACGAGCTCAAATTGAAGGAATGGAGGAACGAGGAATGCTTAAAGTAATTCGAGCAATGGTTCCTCTATCTGAAATGTTTGGATACACAACAACACTTCGATCGATGACAGAAGGACGAGGATCATCAACTATGGAGTTTGATCACTACGATGTAGTGCCTTCACACGTTGCAACAACAATTGCAGAATCAAGAAAATAATTAAACAAAGTTTTCTTCACTTAGTTATATAAAATAGCCCCACCTGGGGCTGTTTTATTTTCTCTCAAGTGTATTGCTTGAATTTTCAGTAATTAATGATAGTTTAGAGCAGGTCAAGAACTACCCAAGTTCTTTGAGAAAAGTCAGTTTCACCCCAACCCTAGTCATTATGAAGACATCCGTTACGTCGGTTACGCCAGTGAACCTTCATCGTTCTAATATTCAAGAACGTACTATCCGGTACTTCTTGGATTCGATCTATGAAAACAATCTTCGCCTTGGTGTGGAGTCATCGCCATTCATGCTCGGTGTGCAACATATCGGAACTGCTGTGGTTGTATCTGTGCCAAACACTGAATCCGTTCGAGTGGAATTTTCTCGAACCTCCACTCCATATCCAAAGACAGGAAGTGTCCAGTATGAGGTGGAAACTCTATACACCCCAAGCGTCTTTACGGACGAAAAGTTTGTCCATTCTTTGGCACAGGATGGATATCTGTTGGAGTTTGTTGCAGCAGTTGAGATTCATCTTCTGTGGGAAGTTCATTGCGGACGCCTGCTTTCTGAAGAAGCAGAAGGTCGTGGAAGGGAAATCATGGGTGGATGGCCCTCCACCGATTGGTGTAATTGAGTCGATCCGCTCTTGTTAGGGTGTAGTTCCTAACCCCAAATGCCGTTTAAGAATGCGAAAGCAAACTTGAACGGTGTTTTTTTATTTCTAATATTTTTGTTGTGTTACAATATTTTAATATGTTAGAGGTTGTTTCTGATTATTTTAGTTGGCATTATTCTCAATCGTTTAAAGATTTGAGTGCTCTTATTTCTCGTTTCGGTTCATTTATTTTAAAATTTTTTTCAATAAAAATTTTAATCAAAACTTTTTTTACTCCTTGGAAATTAATTATCGATCACTCTCATAATCGAAAGTTATACGAAATAACTTCAGCTTTTGTTATTACCAATATAATGAGGTTAATTGGAGTAATTATTCGAACATTTGTAATTATTATGGGTTTAATTAGCTATTTAATATTTAATCTCATTTCAATTTTTATATATATTATCTGGTTTCTAATCCCTCTTATTTTACTAGGAATTGTATTTCTTTTATTTCAAAAGCTCGTAAATATATGATTAACCGAGATATTTTAAAAAAATATGGTGCTTTGCTTAAGCTTGAAAAGCATTTTCCACATCGAAACAGGCGTAAAATTAAGCGCTTTCTGTCATATGTTTTAGCACTTTCTGCTCTAAGTCTTATTTTACCCAGCCTTAAGTTAATTGGTGTAATTATAACCGCAGCTCTCTTAATTAGTTGGATCAAACTTGCATTATTAGAGCTCTATTTCTATTCAAAATATGATTTATTAAAAAATGAAGGTCTCTCCTTCTCACTACTGTCTCTCGAATATGACATTCAAACTTCAACCAAAAGTAAGCTAAACGCACTAATTAATAACGAAATTGGAATCGTTCTCCTTGCAAGGTTGGGTGTCCTTATCGATTTAAAAATATTAGATAAAGAAACTCTAAATCAAACAGTGACTAACTCAACTAAATATGAAGATGAGGATAAAAATGTTGCAAACTTCATCTTTAATATTTCTTTAGGAAATGATGCGACAAAAGAGATCTTTAGAAAACATGCGGTGAGTGAAAAACAAATTAAACGCTCATTTAGCATGATTGAAACGGCATTTGATACGCAAATTGAAAGTGAAAAATGGTGGTCAAATGAAAATCTTTCTCAAATTAAAGCAATTGGTGACGATTGGGCCCATGGTCAAACACAAATTTTAGAGCGATATGGACGATTTGTATCAAGCACTGCTGCAATTTCGGTTGATGCATATAAAGAAGAGATAAAAAGAGTGTTAGTTGTAATTAGTAAACAACATTCACCTCATGCAATTGTAATTGATGATAGTGATGCAGGTAGAACTGCGGTAATTGAAGGATTAAATCAAAAGTTACAAAAAGATTCACTCGATGCATCTTCAAAGAAAAGAATATTTTTAATTGACTCAAATATTATTTCTCAAAACTCAAATTCTCCGCAGCAATTTGAATCAGAATTTTCCAAAGTACTATATGAAGCAGCTCGAATAGGGAATATTATTTGTGCGATTGATAACTTTCCAATTTTCTTAGATTCTACAAAAAATATTGGAGTAGAGGCTATTTCACTCATGCAAGATTATTTGAAAGGAAACGTATTACCTTTTATTTTTCTTTCAGATTCAGCCGCCTATTATCAAAAAATTCAACCTCGAAACGATATAGGTCAGTATGTTGAATTAGTTCAAATTAAAATAAAAGATGAAGAAGCACTACTCCACTTTATTGAACAGCAAGTTCAAATTGATGAAGCAGGTTATGGTGTTTTTTACACATATCAAGCAATTGAGGCAGTATTTGATGCAATTCATCGTTATTTCTCAACAGATACATACAAAGAGAAAGCTTTGGATTTAATTAACGAAGTAAGTGTTGTGGTGAGTCAAAGTAAGCACTCTATAGTGCTTCCTGAAGATATTCTCTCAGTGATTGAAGATAAAACCGGAATTCCCGCAGGAGCAATTTCGGAAGGAGAAAAAGATAAACTACTTAATTTGGAAAGTTTACTTCACGCACGAGTAATTGGGCAAAATGAGGCGGTTGTTTCAATTAGCCAAGCACTTCGTCGTTCACGTAGTGGTATTTCAAAAACAGATAGGCCAATTGGTTCATTTCTTTTTCTTGGTCCGACTGGAGTTGGAAAAACTGAAACTACTAAAGCACTCAGTGATATATTCTTTGGAGAAACAATTCCACTTACTCGTTTTGATATGTCAGAATTTTCTGGAGAAGATGCATTGTCCCGATTAATAGGTGATAGTCATACTCAAAATCAAGGATTACTTTCAAATGCAGTTCGTGAGAGGCAATACGGCGTACTACTTCTTGATGAATTCGAAAAAGCTTCAAAAGAAGTACACAATTTATTTTTACAAATTTTAGACGAAGGATTTTTCTCTGATGTATTCGGAAAACATGTAAACGTTCGAAATATGATTATCATCGCTACTTCAAATGCAGGAAGCGATATTATTATGAATTCTTCAGGGATCGATTTAGTAAATAATAAACCTCAAATTATTGAATCGATTGTTAATCGTGGAATATTTCGCCCCGAACTTTTAAACCGATTTGATGGAGTTATCTTTTTCCAATCATTAAGTGAAGATAATATGCAAAGTGTTGTAAACCTCATGCTTAAAGGTCTTGGAAAGCGCCTAAAGGAGAAGGGAATTGAATTAGTGATTACTCCAGAAATGGTTACAACTCTATTAAATAGAAAAATCGATACGCATTTCGGAGCGCGCCCCTTAAACAGATTGATTGCCGATTTAGTTGAAGAAAAAGTAGCCGAAGGCTTAATTGCTGGAACTATTGCTTCAGGAACTAAAATTACTTTTATTCCAAATTCAAATAATGAATTTGATTTAAAGGTTCTTGAGTAGTTTTTTAACTCATTAACAAAGTTTTAAATAAAAAGAATCGCCGCGGTGCAGTAGCACCACGGCGAGATTTTTTTAAGGGGAGAATTACTGGCTCCCTGCCCAAGCACCGAAACTGTCGGGATCGTAGAGTTGGCCTTCCGGCAAGGCCTGGAGTCGGGGCTCATGCCCCTGATGTCCAGATCCGTATCCGGTTTTAACTGCGTCGGCACGAAGAACGCCCACTTTCGCAAAAGTAAGGTCTGGTGTCGTGTCGCGAAATGCTGGTTGGACTTCCGAATATAGAGGTGGAGGAAGGATCATATCTGGGGAGATTGAAGTGAATGAACAGGAGAAATTTCTGGGAACGAAGGTATTTTATTCCTCTAAAATAATGACACAAATATAGATTTAAATCAAATATATAAATCAGCTTTCAATAATATAAACTTTCACTAATCGGACATTGTTACATCTATTTTTCAAAAGTTTTTTTATTCTATGAAATAAAGTAGGATAGATATATGAATAATTCTTCAGTAGATGAAAAAGGTGCTCAAATTTCCCAAACTCTTTTAGATATTTTCTTGCAGTCTTCAGGTGTTTCAATCGATACCAGAACAATAAAAGACAATCAAATCTTTTTTGGAATTAAAGGACAAACGGTAGATGGTAATCAATTTGCCGAACAAGTTCTAAAGGACAAGAAAGTATGGGTAGTGATATCTGATGAAAATATTTACAATAAAATTTTAAAAGAGGATCAAGATTTAAAGGACAAAGTTATATTTGTAAAAGACAGTTTTGAAACTCTTCAATCTCTAGCTAAATCATATAGAGCGCTCATATCTATTCCAATCATTGCTATTACTGGTTCAAATGGAAAAACTACCACAAAGGAATTAACGAGAGATGTCCTTAATACAACATTTAAGACCTATGCCACCGAAGGTAATTTAAATAATCATTTAGGAGTTCCTTTAAGTATTTTGTCCGTTAGTAAAAATCATGAAATAGCTATTATTGAAATGGGAGCGAACCATAAAGGAGAAATAAAAATGTTATGCGACATTGCACAACCTACGCATGGACTGATTACTAATATCGGGAAAGCTCACATTGGAGAATTCGGAGGAATTGAAGGAGTGGTTGAGGCAAAGGGGGAGTTATTTAATTATTTAGCAGACAATAATTGGAAATTCTTTTTAAATGAAGACGATGTGCGATTAGTGAAGCTGTCACTCAAAAAACCTTCTGTCATCGCCTCTACATATAGTAAATCGGATGTATTTGAAGTAGTAAGTAAGCTCGAAGGTGATCATAATTTACAAAATATTGCAGCTGCCATGGCAATTGGGAACTATTTTGATATTCCTCAAGATCGAATCAAGAAGGCAATTGAAGCATATACACCAAACCTTGGCCGCTCAGAATGGAAATTATGGCTCAGTAACAAGGTATTTTTTGATGCGTACAATGCCAACCCCTCAAGTATGAAGGTAGCTTTCGACACATTTATGAACATTCCATCTATAAAAATAGAGCCTAAATTAGTCATATTTGGGCCAATGAAGGAATTAGGGACTTATTCAAACACGGAACATCAAGAATTAGTTAACCATGCAAAAGCATATATAGAACAAGAACAGCTTAAAATGGCTTACTTTATAGGTGAAGAGTATAAGATGGCTAAAGAAAGTATTGAAAATAACTCTCAAATTAGTGAGAAAATGTTGTTTTTTAGTGAAATCGCTAGTCTAAAAGATCACTTTGCAAGCTCTGGGTTTCCTAAAGGGCAAACAATTTTTATGAAATCTAGCCATGGACCAGGTAAAAACCCACTTTTCGAACAGATACTTGATTGGGAATAAGGTAATATTTCGCTTAAAATAGGTTTTTTATTGACTGATTTGACTCGCATCTTTTCTCCTGCTACTATCTATCTCACGCTAATGGCGTTGTCAGTTTTGAGCCCCAAAGTTTGAAGGAATGGAGGGCTCAATCAAATTAATTATCAACTGTAGCGACTTATAGGTTACTTCCGAAAAAACGTTTAGCCGCAAGGTTCAAAGGTTTTTGTCGAAGAGAACTAGAGGTCAAAACTAATTTAATACGTTAAACATAAAAATATATGGCAGCAGAATTTGATCGTTCAAAACCTCACGTAAACGTAGGAACTATTGGACACGTTGACCACGGAAAGACTACTCTTACCGCGGCTATTTTAAGTGTGCTTTCACGAGCTGGAATGACTGTAACAGTTAAAGCTGTTGATCAGATCGACAAAGCTCCTGAAGAAAAAGCACGAGGAATTACAATTTCCCTTTCACATAATGAGTATTCAACAAATGCACGTCACTACGCGCACATTGATGCCCCAGGTCACGCTGACTACATCAAGAACATGATTACAGGAGCTGCTCAGATGGACGGTGCTATCCTTGTGGTAGCCGCAACTGACGGACCTATGCCTCAAACAAGAGAGCACGTTTTACTTGCTAAACAAGTAGGAGTGCCAAAGATTATTGTATTTCTTAACAAATGCGACATGGTTGACGATAACGATCTTATCGACCTCGTTGAAGCAGAATGTCGAGAACTTCTTACAAAGAACGGATTTGATGGAGACAATGCTCCAGTTATCCGAGGTTCAGCTCTTAAAGCCCTTGAAGCTACATCAAACGATGATGAGTGGTCAAAGAAAGTATTAGAACTAGCCGATGCGCTTGATTCATACATTCCGATCCCTGTCCGAGAAACTGACAAGCCATTCCTTATGCCGGTAGAAGATATTTTCTCAATTGAAGGTCGAGGAACTGTAGTTACAGGACGAATCGAACGAGGAATTGTGAAAGTAGGAGATGAAATTGAAGTTGTTGGATTGAAAGACACTGTTAAAACAGTTGTTACTGGAATTGAAATGTTTAACAAATCTCTTAACGAAGGAATGGCCGGAGACAATGCTGGAATCCTAGTTCGAGGTCTTAAAAAAGAAGACATTACAAGAGGACAAGTGTTATCAAAACCAGGAACTGTAAAACCTCACACAGATTTCGAAGCTGAAGTGTACATTCTTAAGAAAGAAGAAGGAGGACGACACACACCTTTCTTTACAGGTTACAAACCACAATTTTATATCCGAACAACTGACGTTACTGGAGAAGTAACATTAGCTGAAGGAGTAGAAATGGTTATGCCTGGAGATACAGTGACATTTAAAGTTAAGCTCGTTGCACCAGTTGCGATGGATCAAAACTTACGATTCGCTATTCGAGAAGGAGGAAAGACAGTAGGTGCTGGAGTAGTAACAAAGATTGTTGCTTAATCGACTCCAACTATAAACGACACTATTAATCACTAACTACGATACATGGCTACGGAAGCAAAAAAGAAAACAGAAAAGAAGACAGAGAAAAGTGATGTTGCATCACGTCTTCGTATCCGTGTTCGAGCTTACGACTCAAAAATTCTTGATGCATCAGTTAAGCAAATCATGGACACAGCACTTCGCTTTGATGCAAAGGTGTTAGGTCCGGTACCGCTTCCAACTGAAATTAAGAAGTACACAGTTAACCGATCTGCATTCGTTTACAAAAACGCTCGAGAGCAATTTGAAATGCGAACGCATAAACGATTAATCGATATCTTGAATCCAAACGCACGTGTCATTGAAGCACTTACAAACTTAAGTCTTCCTTCAGGTGTTAACATCGACGTCAAAATGATGTAATTCGATTACGCCATAAACATTACCGAACATATATGAAATACATCCTTGGAACTAAAGTAAAAATGACACAAGTCTTCGACGAAGAAGGTAATGTGCATCCAGTAACTGTGCTTAAAGTTGCGCCAATTGTTGTTACACAAGTTAAAACAAAAGCAAAAGATGGGTATGAAGCAATCCAAGTTGGATCTGGTTCAATGAAAGAAAAGAATGCAACTAAACCTCACATCGGCCACACAAAGGCAGCGATTGAAAAAGTAGGAGAGGGGCAAGGAATCTTTCGACATCTTAAAGAAATTCGATTCGACGATACAAAACTTCGAGGGACTGTTAAAAAAGAATGGTCTGTTGGAGATAAAATTGAATCATCTGTCTTTACTGCTGGAGACGAAGTAACAGTAACTGCAACTTCAAAAGGAAAAGGATTTCAAGGAGTAGTAAAACGACACGGGTTTGCCGGAGGTCCACGATCTCACGGACAAAAACACAGTGAGCGAGAAGCTGGTTCAATCGGAACTGCCGGATTTCAGCGTGTATTTAAAAACAAGCGAATGGCAGGACGAATGGGTGGCGATATCATCTCTGTGTTAAACGTTAAAGTCATCAAAGTCGATGCTGACAATGGAGAAATGTTAATCGAAGGCGCAATTCCAGGACGAACTGGCGCCCTTGTTGAAGTAAAAGGATAAAACAGAACGAAAATAATAAATTTATGAAAACAGATATCATTAACCAACAAGGAGCAGTCGTAAAATCTTTTAATCTTCCTGAAGAAGTTTTTGGATTGTCATGGAATGCCGACCTCGTTCACCAAGTAGTAACTTCAATGATGAGTTCAGCACGTTCAAACGTTGCTCACGCAAAAGATCGAAGTGAAGTACGTGGAGGAGGAAAGAAACCTTGGAAACAAAAAGGAACAGGACGAGCACGACACGGATCAACACGTTCACCGATTTGGGTTGGTGGAGGTAAAGCTCACGGACCACGAAACGATAAGAATTATGATCGAAAAGTAAATAAGAAAATGAAAGTGAAAGCACTCTTCACTATTCTTTCAAAGAAATTTAAAGATAATGAAATTCTTTTTGTTGATTCACTTGGACTTTCAACTCCAAAAACAAAAGATGCAAAAGCAATTTTGACTTCATTTGGAGGAATGAAAGGATTCGAGCGAATGTCAACTAAAAAAGTAAATACAGCACTCTTTGCATTAAACGATAAAAACAATGCAGTAGAAAAATCTTTCCAAAACTTTGGAAACATTTCAATTGCAGAAGTTCGAAGTTTAAACCCAGTAGATGTTCTTAACTATAAATATTTAGTTGTAGTAAATCCTGAAGAATCGATTAAAACTTTAAGTGGAAAGATGATTGCATCACTTGATGAAAAAACTGAAAACGTAGAAGCTAAATAAAAAATATTTATGAACACAATTTCTAAACAATCATCTAAGGCATCATCAATCAAACGACCTCGAATTACTGAGAAGGCAACAATGCTTGCTGAACACAATGTATTTACATTTGAAATTGCAAAGCATGCAACTAAAGGAACTGTAGCTGCTGAAATTAAAGCGATGTACAACGTTACTCCAGTAAAAGTAAACATTACAATGCTTCCTGCAAAGAAAGTATTTATGCGAGGAAAAAGTGGAAAAAGCACTGGTGTTAAAAAAGCAGTAGTGTACTTAAAGAAAGGAGATTCAATTAACATTGTATAAGCTGATTAAGAATATATACCGAAAATTTATTACACATTTATGAAAACATTTCGCCCAACATCAAAATCACGACGACACATGAGTGTTGTGTCATACCGAGCTCACATCACAACTGCAGAGCCTCACAAGGCACTTGTAAGTGGATATAAGCGATCAGTAGGACGAAACTCAGGAGGTCGAATTACTGTTCGACACCAAGGTGGAGGACATAAACGACTTTTCCGAGCCGTTGACTTCATGTTTGATAAAAAAGATGTTCCTGCAAAAGTGTTAACAGTTGAATACGATCCAAACCGATCAGGATTCATTGCTCTAGTTGTATATAAAGATGGAGAAAAACGATATGTTCTTCTTCCAAAAGGAGTTCATGTTGGAGATGAAATCGTAACTGCTTCAAAAGCTCCTCTTAAACCAGGAAATCGACTTGAACTTCACAATATTCCAGTAGGAACATTTGTATACAGTGTTGAAATTAAACCAAATGGTGGAGCAAAAATGAGCCGATCAGCAGGAAACTTTGCTGAAGTTGTTGCTCAAGATGCAGGATACACACAAATCAAACTTCCTTCATCAGAAGTTCGAAAAGTAAAAGATACTTGTTGGGCATCAATTGGTGAAGTAAGTAACGATGAAAACCGACTTCAAAACTATGGAAAAGCTGGGCGAAGTCGATGGAAGGGAATTCGACCTACGGTTCGAGGAACAGCCCAAAATGCGGTAGACCACCCATACGGAGGAGGAGAAGGACGACAGGGACGAGGTTTACGACGAGCAAAAACTCGTTGGGGAAAGCCAGTAGGAAAGGGACAGAAATCACGAACACCAAAGAAATACTCAAATACTTTGATTGTTTCTCGCCGAAAAGTTGGCAAGAAATAGCAAAGTTTGACTTGAGCGCTAATTTTGGTAGTATTTCGAAACTGACTTGATAAAAAAAGACGAAAAATAAAGCTTAAAACGCAAAAAACATAAAAATCAACAAATTTCATGGCACGATCACTTAATAAAGGACCATATATCGATGAAAAACTACTCAAGAAGATTGAGGGTAAAAACCCGCGGGAAACTGCGATTATTAATACTTGGGCACGACGAAGTCAGATCGCACCTGAAATGATTGGTTTTAAGTTCGGAGTTCACAATGGAAAGCAGCATCTTGAAGTGCTTGTTACTGAAGACATGGTAGGACACCGACTTGGTGAGTTTTCTCCAACAAAGAAATTCCTACGACACGGAGGTAAAATGCAAAAAGAACAAGAGCAGGCTAAAAAAGATGCTGAAATCCAGGCAGCAAAAGCTGCTAAAGCTACTCCCGATAAAAAATAGTCTAAAATTATACCCTTTATTATATGAAATCTTATCTTGCTAACTACCGACAATCACCACGAAAAGTTCGCCTTATTGCGGACCTTGTTCGAGGTAAAAAAGTAGATTTAGCAATTCAAGAACTTACATTTACATTCAAACGAGCATCAGCTCCTATGGTAAAAGTAATTAAGAGTGCAATTTCAAATGCAGTTCATAACGACAAAGCAAATCCTGAAGCACTTTTCATTAAAGAAATTCAAGTTAATAAAGGATTGGTGATGAAACGAATGATGCCTCGAGCTCGTGGATCATCAGCTCAAATTCTTAAACGAACAAGTCATATCTCTGTAATTCTCGGAGAAAAAACAGTAGAAGAAATGGCAAAGAAAGTTAAGAAGTCTCGAGCACAAAAACGAGAAACAAAAAAAAGATCGGCCAATAAGGACGGTGGCCGACGTGATTCCGCTGAATCAGCCAATAACAACAAATAATTATATATGTCACACCACGTACATCCATATTCACATCGACTAGGTATCATCCGTGATTGGAAATCACGATGGTTTGGAGTTAACAAACAATTCCGAGATTATTTCAAGGCAGATATTCTGCTTCGACAATACCTAGAAAAAAAATTGAAAGGGATGTATATCGCTGGTATTGATATGGAACGAAGCCAGAAAACTCTCCGAGTAGTCATTAAAACCTCTCGACCAGGAATGGTTATTGGTCGAAGTGGGGAAGGAGCAACAAAACTCCGAGAAGACGTTCTAAAATTTATGCGAAAGAATAAGCTTGAGCAATCACAGGAGCTAAAGATCGATATTGAAGAAGTTCGATCACCTGAATCAAATGCCCAGATCGTGGCTCAAATGATTGCTGAAGGACTAGAAAAACGAATGGCTTTCCGGCGTGTAATGAAACAAACTGTTGAAAAGGTTATGGCTAACCGAGATGTGCTTGGAGTTAAAATTTACCTAGGAGGACGACTTGGAGGTGCCGACATGGCGCGTTCAGAAGTTCTTAAAAAAGGACGAATTCCACTTCAAACTTTCCGAGCCGATATTGATTATGCAACAACTCGAGCAACAATTGCTCAAGGAGATTTAGGAGTAAAAGTGTGGATCTATAAGGGTGATGTCTTTGAAAAAGAGGCAGGAGCTCCTAATCAGGCACAAAATAATTAAGCGATAATTTTAATACCATGTTATTCCCTAAAAAAGTAAAAAATCGAAAATGGCAAACAGGACGAAAAAAGCGAAACTTTAGAAAAGTTGAAACTCGTGGTCTTGAAGTGTCTTTTGGTTCACATGGATTAAAGGCAACAGCATACGCACGAGTAAGTTCAAAACAACTTGAATCAGCTCGAAAAGTACTTGCACGTGCCGCTTCAAAACTTGGAAAAGTATGGATTCGAGTATTCCCAGATCGACCTGTAACTCAAAAAGCAGCTGAAGTAGGGATGGGTAAAGGAAAAGGAGATCCTCAGTATTTCTGTGCAGAAGTATTTCCAGGGCGAGTACTCTTTGAAGTAGACGGAATAGACGCCGTTGCCGCCAAAGAAGCTCTTCGAAAGGCTGGAACAAAACTTCCTGTTAAAACAAGAATCATCGAACGAATCTAATCTCAAAGAATAAAATAAAATTATGAAAAAAAGCGAATACAATGGAAAAGAACGAGCAGAACTCACAAAAACTTTAGCTGAAAAGCAGAAGGCGCTTAATGAATTTTATTTTAGTCTTTCAGGAGGAAAAGCAAAAAATGTAAAGGAAGGATCAAAGCATCGAAAAGAAGTTGCTCGAATCTTAACTGCACTTAATGCAAATCCTAAAGCATAATCTTAATTAACAACAAATTTTAACAACCAATTATATGGCAACAAAACAAGCAACAACAGAAAAGACAGAAAAGAAAGTGGCTCACAAGCGAGAATTGAGCGGTGTTGTTGTGTCAGACAAAATGAAAGATACGATTGTTGTTAAAATTGATCGGTTTGTTAAACATGTTAAGTATGGTAAATTCCAAAAGCTTTCAAAGAAATATAAGGCACATGATGCTGGAAATACTAAGAAAATTGGTGAAAAAGTAACCATCGTAGAATGCCGACCAATGTCAAAAGACAAGCATTTCATCGTTAAAGCATAGTCTAATAATTATACATATATGATCCAACCACGTTCAATCGTTCAAATAGCAGACAATTCAGGAGCCAAAATTGGCCGAATTTTCAAGGTGCTTGGACATGCTGGTAAACGATATGCACAACTCGGAGACTTGGTTGTTCTTTCAGTTCAAAAAGCTGAACCTCGAAAAGCAGTTAAAAAGAAAGACGTTCTTCAGGCTGTAGTAGTTCGACAGAAAAAAGCATTCCGCCGAAAAGACGGATCATATGTTCGATTCGACGAAAATGCAGTAGTTATTTTAGAAAAAGGAAAGATGGATCCTCTTGCAGGACGTGTGTTCGGTCCAATTCCACGAGAACTTCAAGAAAAAGGTTTTCAAAAAATTGCATCACTCGCACCTGAAATCGTTTAAGTTTTAGAATTATTTTATTTATTATTGATTAACACACTTTTATGCACGTAAAAAAAGGAGACAATGTAATAGTGATCGCGGGAAAAGATAAAGGCAAAAAAGGTGCTGTTGTTCGATCAATGCCTAAACAAAATAAAGTAATTGTTGAAGGAGTACACATTGCAAAACGACATCAACGTTCACGTAAACAAGGATCAAAAGGACAAATTCTTGAAATTCCAAGTCCGATCGATGCATCAAATGTTAAAAAAGTGTAACATCTGATCAATTAAAAAAATTATTAAACATAACTGTTACCCACGTATAAAAACGCTAACAAATATATGAAAACACAATCATTCAAAGAAAAAGAAGCTACAATTTTCGACACAGTCGGAAAGCAATTTGGTATTAAAAATAAAATGCAGACTCCTCGAATTACTAAAGTAGTAATTTCATCTGCAACAGGATCAATTAAAGATGCTAAGAAAAAACAATTAGTTGGCGACCGAATTACAAAATTCACAGGACAAAAAGTTGTTGAAAAGGCTGCAAAGAAATCTATCGCTACATTTAAAGTACGACAAGGAGACCCAGTAGGGTATCAAGTAACGCTTCGAGGAGATCGAATGCGAGACTTCATCGACAAGGTGGTAAACATTGCACTACCTCGAACTCGAGACTTTCGAGGTTTGAATCCAAACTCTATCGATTCAATGGGAAACTTTAACTTTGGAATTAAAGAACATACAGTATTCCCTGAGACTGCAGATGAAGAATTGAAAGATGTATTCGGCTTCGGAATTACTGTGGTTACAACATCAAAAGATAAGGTAATCACTCGAGCATTACTTGAGCACATGGGATTTCTTTTCAAAAAAGACCTATAAACATAGGTTTTTGACGAATTTGAGAGGGTTTGAGCAAAATAAGCTCGTTAAAAAATTACTCCAAAACGAAGAAAAGTACATTTAAGGTAGTCGCTTTCAGATGAGAATATTGAATAAATATCTCAAAAAACAGCGGAAACGCCTCAAATTGTTTGAAAATGTAAAAAATTGACACGCCTAAGCTCTCTTGCTAGTATGCAACAACGCTTTTAGGCGCTATTTTTAAGCATTCTTTTCAGTTTTAAGAGGTAGAAAAACGATTTATTTAAACAATTTTAGTAAAAATATACACAATCATTTATGGCAAAAACGTCGGTCGTTGCACGATCACAAAAACCCCCAAAATTTAAGAGTCGCGTTGTAAGACGATGTTTTCGATGTGGTCGAAAGAACGGCTTCATGCGAGATTTTGGAATTTGCCGTATCTGTTTCCGAGAATTAGCGAATGAAGGAAAAATTCCGGGCATTAAGAAATCATCTTGGTAATTCCTAATTAATTTATATATGAACGACAAAATCGCTAACCTCATCACAAAAATCAAGAATGCAAGTTCACAAGGACATGAACTTATTACTGTTCCTCAATCAAAACTTGTTGCATCTGTTGCAGAAGTTCTTTTAAAAGAAGGATGGATTGCTGGAATTGGAAAACGAGATAATGGAGGTGACTCTAAAAAAGCTAAAAAAGAAGGAGCACTTAAAGTGATCGAAATTAAACTTTCATACAATACAGATGAAACTCCAAAAGTAAGTGGAGTAGAGCGACTTTCAAAATCATCAAAGCGAGTGTATTTGGGCTATAAAAATCTCCGACCAATTCGAAACGGATATGGAATTATGCTTCTTACAACACCAGTTGGAATCATGACTGAAAAGGAAGCTAAAAAAACAAAGGTCGGGGGAGAGCCTCTCTTTTTAATGTGGTAGTGAGTTTCAATAATAAAATATAACAATACATTTATGTCACGAATAGGAAAACAACTCATCGCTATCCCAGAAAAAACTGAAGTAACAGTTAATGGTGGACTCGTTACTGTTAAAGGACCACAAGGAACTCTTACCCGAGAATTTAAAAGCGCAGTTTCTGTTGAAGTAAAAGAGGGGAACGTTGTTCTTGCTCCTACAAAAACAGATTTACAAACTGCAGCTCTTTGGGGAACATATGCATCTCATCTTTCAAATATGATTGAAGGAGTAAATAAATTATTTACAAAAAAACTTATCATTGAAGGAATTGGATATAAATCAGATGTTCAAGGAACAAATCTTATCCTTACAATTGGTTTTTCACACCCAGTACCGATGGCAATTCCTACAGGCCTTAAAGTAACTGTTGAAAAAGGAACAATTACTATTTCAGGAGCTGACAAAGAAATGGTTGGACAATTTGCTGCAAACGTTCGATCAAATAAAAAACCTGAACCATATAAAGGAAAGGGAATACGATACGACGGCGAAGTTGTTCGACGAAAACAAGGTAAAAAATCTGTATAAACCTACATTTAATAATTTCAATATATTTTTATGGCCATTCTTACAAGCAAATCTGAAAAACGAACACGAAGACACAATCGAATTCGTGCAAAAGTACAAGGAACAAAAGAACGTCCTCGTCTTTCAGTATTTAAATCTCTTAAATTTGTGTACGCACAAGTAATTGACGATGATGCAGGAACAACACTTGTTGCAGTGAACTCAAAAGATTTAAAAATAAAAGGAAGTAAATTAGGAGCTGCAGAAGTTGTTGGAAAGAAAATTGCTGAAATGGCGATTGCAAAAGGTGTAAAGAAAGTCGTATTTGATCGAGGAGGATATTTATTTACAGGAATCGTAAAGAAAGTTGCAGAATCTGCACGAACTGGAGGATTAGAATTTTAATACATAATTATTTATAAACCCATGTCTGACATCGCACAAAATAATCTAGCTGCAACATCACAACCAGTTGGAACTGGAGCTCAACCCACTCATCAAGGTGGATCAAACTTTGCAAATGCTGCAGGAGCTGCAATGCGAACAGGGGGAGTTGGAGCTGGCGGAGGATTTCGAGGAGGTCCAGGTGGATCACGAGGAGGAGGCCGAGGAGGTGACCGAAAACCTCGACGAGAACCTCGAGCAAAACCAGAATTTGATCAAAAAATTCTAGACATTCGACGTGTAACTCGAGTTGCAGCTGGAGGACGACGATTTAGTTTCAGTGTTGCACTTGTTGCTGGAAATCGAAAAGGACGAGTTGGTGTAGGAATCGGAAAAGCCGGAGATACATCACTTGCAATCGATAAAGCACTTAAGCACGCTAAAAAGAATATGATTGAAGTTCCATTAACTAAAACTGGATCAATTCCACACTACGTTGATGCAAAATTCTCAAGTGCACGAGTAGAAATGCAACCCGCAAAAGGACGAGGAGTTTCAGCAGGAAGTTCTGTTCGAGATGTAATTGAACTTGCCGGAATTCGAGACATTAATGCAAAACTTCATTCAGGAACAAAAAACAAACTTAACAATGCACGAGCTGCAGTTAAGGCTCTTTCATCATTCAAGCCTACAAAAGTTGAAACTCGAGTAGCAGCCGCTCCTAAAGCCGAATAACTTTATTAAATTATTAACCATACGACCATGCAAACACATAATCTAAAACGGCGAACAGCCAACAAGACAAGTATCAAAGTAGCCCGAGGAGGAAAGCGTGGTAAAACTGCTGGTCGTGGAACTAAAGGTCAAAAGGCTCGAGCCGGGCGAAAACTCCGACCAGAAATGCGAGATACAATTAAGAAAATTCCTAAATTACGAGGACGAGGAAAAAACTCAAACATTTCTTTCTATACAAAACCAACAATTGTTAAACTTGAAAAAATTGAAACAATTCTAAAGGGGACTGTGGTAAATCCAACAACACTTAAAGAAGCTGGTCTTATCCGATCATATAAGGGAGTAATGCCAAAGGTTAAAATTCTTTTATCAGGAATGGTTAACGGTGAAGAATCAGCTGTAATCACCAAAAAATTCTCAGTTTCAGATTGCTTAGTTTCAGAAACTGCAAAAGCAGCTATCGAAAAAGCAGGAGGAAGTATACAATTAGTAGAAGTTAAACCAAAAACACAAACCGTAAAAGAAGTAAAAGGCCCGTCAGGAGCTAAAGTTAAGAAGGAAGAAGAAACAAAGAAAGGCGAAGAAAAATAATTCTACAAATATAAAAAACAAATAATATGACATCCTTTTTTGAAAAATGCAGAGCACTCTTCCAGGACAAGTCAATTATCAAGCGAGTATTTTTAACACTACTCGGTCTTGTAATTTTCCGATTACTTGCAGCTATTCCAATTCCTGGTGTTGATGTTGGAAGACTGGCTCTTTTCTTTCAGAATAATCAATTCTTAAGTTTACTTAACATTTTCTCTGGAGGAGGGCTTTCAAATCTTTCAATTGTGATGCTTGGAGTTGGTCCCTATATTACGGCATCTATTATTATGCAGCTTTTGACTATGATGTTCGACAGTTTGAAACAAATGTATCAAGAAGAGGGTCAAGCAGGGCGACTTAAATTTTCTCAATATACACGTCTTTTAACTGTGCCGCTGGCTATTATTCAAGCTTTCAGTTTTATTTTACTACTTCAAAAACAAGGTGTCGTACCTGCCCTTGGATTGTGGCCTCTTATTACAAACGTATTAATTGTAGTTGCTGGCTCAGTTCTATTAATGTGGATCGGAGAACTTATTAGTGAATTCGGAATTGGAAATGGAGCATCACTTATTATCTTTGCTGGAATCGTATCTCATATTCCTACAGTAATTGCACAAAACTATGCACTATTTGATACATCAAAAATTCCTGAATACGGACTCTATTTATTAGGAGCCATCGCTATTATTTATTTGGTGGTATATGTAACTGAAGCCGAACGGCCAGTTCCCGTAACTTACTCACGTCAAGTTCGAGGTGGAAAAGTAATGGGTGGAGTTTCAACATACCTCCCACTTCGACTTAACCAAGCTGGAGTTATTCCAATTATTTTCGCTCTCTCAATTCTTTTATTTCCCCAGCTTATTGTAAATATTTTAGCTCGAGTAATTACTGGTGGAGCATTCGCAACAAAAATTAAAGTAGCTGCACAATTTGTAACAGATGTTATGGCTAATCAATGGTTTTACGGCGTAGCATACTTCGTACTCGTTGTTTTATTCACATACTTCTATACAGCAGTAACTTTTGAACCAAAATCTATTTCAGAGAATCTACAAAAAAGTGCGGCATTTATTCCTGGAGTACGTCCCGGAGCCTCAACTACAGAATTCTTAGGAAAGATCGTAACTCGAATTACTTTGGTAGGAGCTCTCTTCCTCGGTTTCATCGCCATCCTTCCTTTAATTGTGAGAGGATTTACTGGTGAACAATCACTTACTTTCGGAGGAACAGCCCTTCTTATCGTAGTTTCCGTAGTACTTGACCTTGTTAAAAAAATCGACGCTCAAGCAACGATGCGAGAGTATTAGAATTACGTACTTCGTTTTACCCCAAATTACAATGTACGAAAAGACGCTTGTTTATAAAAATAGGCGTTTTTTCTTTTATTTTTCAACCTTTTCTTATTTTTTACTTCCATGAGATAATTGCCTAACAATATGAATCAGCTCGATAGAACAACTAAAATTCTTTTGTGGGTACTAGCTAGTGTAGGAATCATTTTAATAGGTTTGGTTATTTACTTTTTATTCTTGCAATCTAATACGGTAAAAATTCATAATATTGGAATCAATACAAACTTTAATACAGGGCAAAATGGGGGAGCTACTTCAACTAACATACATAGTTCAAGTACGGTACATTCTTCAGCAAGCAGTACTTTAGCAACTACAACTGCAAGTAATCGCCTTTTATATATTCAAAATTTTCTTAATACCCAAGCTGATTGGAAAATACATAGTAACGACGAGTCAGGTTTTACCATTAAAATTCCTAAAGATGTTCAGGATTCTATTGTTTTAGGTTTGCAAAGTAAATTTGATATTTCTTTGCCAAATTCAAATTTACCTGCAGGCACAACAGATAGAATCAGTAACGTTTCAATGATTATTGCTCCACTTACTTCAATGAACGATCAAGGTGCGTGTATTAATAATATGTCTAATACAACCCCTTCTCCTTCGCAGGGTAATATTAAAATTACCAATGAAGATAACAGAGTTTTATTAAGACTTGGTCCTAATAGTGTGTATCGACAGAAGCAATCAATTGATAGTTCAGCCACAACTAATTTCGGTCTAAATAGTAAAACCGCACAGCTCGATAAAATGTTAACAATTAATGTTATATATCGATTCTATTTACAATCAAGCACGTGTTACGACGCTCGAATTATTTATACACGTCATGTTGATCAATCAGAAACCGAAGCATTAATTTTAAATACTAAAGAGTTGGAAGATGCAATCCAAAACTTAGGTCAAGCTATTATTACTTCTTTTGCTTCAAATTAATTTTTTAAAAATGAAACCCATCACCGTTATATTTATTGGAAGATCAGGATCTGGAAAAGGAACACAAGCAAGAATGCTTGAAGATTATATTCGAGATAATGATTCACAAAATTTACCCGTTCTTTATTTAGAAACAGGAAAAGCGTTTAGAGAATTTATTAAAGGAAGCTCACTTGGAAGTGAATTGGCTAATAAACGAGTAGCAACAGGGGAGCGCCAGCCCGACTTTTTAGCCATTTGGATGTGGGCGCATACAGTTGTTCTTACTCTAGAAGCAGAAATGCACTTAATTGTTGATGGAACTCCGCGTTCTTTACCTGAAGCTGAAATTTTACAAACTGCCCTCGATTTTTATGTCCGACAAGACGTACATATTATCTATTTGCAGGTAAGTCGCGAATGGTCTATAAATCACTTGCGTAATAGAGGAAGAGCCGACGATATTAATATGTCATCAATTGAGCAAAGAATGAGCTGGTTTGATGATCAGGTAATGCCCGCAGTTGAATTCTTTAAGGCAAGCGGAAAGGTTAATTTTAGTGAAATTAGTGCCGAACAAAATATTGAACAAGTACACGCTGATATTATGAAAAAAGTGTTTGGAATTGAAGAAAAAGTTGAAGCATAAACAGTATAAAAAAAGAGAAAAGTTTTAATAAACAAATGATTCGATATAAAACAAAAGAAGATATAGTCACACTTAGAGCTGGCGGAAAAATTATTGCTTCAATTCTTGAAGAGCTTTCTTCTATTACTGAGGTTGGATTTTCAACAATGGTATATCACGATAAAACAATTGAGCTTTGTGAAAAATATAATGTGAAACCAGTATTTTTAGGCTATACCCCTGTTGGGGCTAAACGAGCGTATCCAGGAGCGGTATGTATTTCAATTAATAATGAAATTGTTCATGGAATTCCAAATGAAAAACCGCGAATACTGAAAGACGGCGACATTGTTTCGATCGATATGGGGATTGTCTATCAAAACATGATTCTAGACTCTGCAATTACTGTAGGAGTTGGCCAAATAGATGAAACTGCCCAAAAGCTAATAAATGTTACAAAAGACGCATTGTACGTAGGAATTACCAAAGCAGTGGCAGGAGGGCGTTTAGGCGATATCGGAGCCGCTATTGAGCAAGTAGCCCTTAAAGCCGGTTTTAGCGTAGCAGAAGACCTATGTGGGCATGGAGTAGGATATGCAGTTCATGAAGACCCATATGTGCCAAATATAGGCCGAGCTGGAACTGGAATTAGGTTAGAACCAGGACTTGTTATCGCCATTGAACCCATGTTTTGTGAGAAAAAAGGAAAAATTAAAGTGCTTAATGATGGCTATACGATTGTGACAAAAGATGGAGGAAGGGCAGCACATTTTGAACATACAATTGCTATTACCGAAGAGGGACCAGTTATTTTATCGGGGAAGTAATTATTTAATTAAACTCTTTCTTATAAGATTTTGTTTCTATCATTTTGTAAACTATTTGGTGTATAATATTTTTGTGGAACAGCGTTCATCTCAATTAAAATCTCCTCAAGAAAATAATTTGAAAGGAGAAGTAAAACTTTTTAAAAATCCTGAAGAGGAGTTGGCTTATTTACGCGCGCAAGTTGCAAAACAAGAGGAGCTTTTAATTGAGAGAGCCGAAAAAAAAGGAGAGACTCCCCATATCGATAGGGAAGAGCTTATTATGAATGAGCTCAAAAATTATGTAAAAAAACTTCCTGAAGAAACGCTTGAAAAAGGATATCGAATGATTGAGCCGCATCAGCAAGCAATCGTTTTAGATTTACCTCCTGAATCTCATGATGAAAACATGAGTGAACTGATTGGAATGATCGAAGAGAAAGGAATTTACAATACACTTTCAATCGTGGGACGAATGAATAATCCTCACATCGAAGACGATTTCCATAGATTCTTGGTTGGATTTGTAAAGAAGGGTTATCAGGTTAATAAGTTAAATTCAAACGAAACTCTCTCTCACGCTCTTCATCACACATTGTTTGAGGTTAACTTACCTCAAGAGAAAAAAGCCGAAAAAGAAAAAACTCTTAAAGAATTGCTTTCAAAAATGGAGCAGTTTTATGCCGGAATGCTTACAATTTCTGGTGAAAAAAATATCGGTGACTCTATTAGTATTGAGCTCGCTGTTTCTGATAACAGTCAGGAATTTATTTTCTATATTTCAGTTCCAGATACCAAGGCTAGTTTGTTTGAAAAACAAATTCTTTCTATATTTCCTAATGCAAAAATATATGAACGAAAAGAGGATTATAATATTTTCAATGCAGAAGGAGTAACCGCAGCATCAGTGGCAACATTTAATAATCGCCCTATATATCCTCTAAAAACATACGAACAGTTTGATTACGATCCACTTAACGTAATACTAAACGGTTTTTCGAAGCTTCAAGAGGTAGGGGAAGGTGCCTCACTTCAAATTGTTTTTAATGCATCGGGCACTACTTACTCAACACCTTTTAGTAAAGCCCTCGAAGAGTTGCAAAAAGGTAAAAAAGCAAAAGATGTTACAGATATTTCATTTACTTTTGGAGAAACACTTAAAAAAGAATTAAAAACTGCAGGAAAAGACTTCATTAAGGATATGTTTGCTGGAGCTAAATCTGATAAAGAAAAAGAGAAGGAAGCAAGCAAGAAAGCAGAAGATAAGAGAGTAGATGATATTGCAGTAGAACAAGTTAAACACAAAATCGCATCGCCGATTGTCGCTGCTAATATTCGTCTTGTTGCATCTGCTCAAAACCGCTCACGAGCAGAAGACATTATTACCGACCTCGAGGCATCATTTAGCCAGTATCAAAATACAACAGGAAATTCTATTTTATTTAAGCGGGTGAAAGATAATGAGATCGGTTCGTTCGTTCGTGATTTTAGTTTTAGAATGTTTAACGATACTCAAACACTTCCGCTTAATTTAAAGGAACTCACTTCGATTATGCACTTCCCAGAGGGAAGTATTGTGGACACTGGCCAACTAAAACAAAGTAAAGCAGGAACTGCGCCAGCACCATTAGACATTCCACAAACTGGTGTGTATTTAGGTATGAATAAGCATCGAAATGTTGAGAAAAAGATTTTTATGTCTTCTGAGGATCGTTTAAGACACTTCTATATTGTAGGACAGACAGGAACTGGAAAATCGGTTTTTTTGAAGAATATGATTATTCAGGATATTAAAAATGGTGATGGTGTTTGTTTTATCGACCCACACGGCTCAGACGTGCTCGATATTTTAAGCCATGTTCCACCTGAAAGATATGACGATGTTATTTATTTTGACCCTAGCCAAACTGAACGTCCTATGGCTATGAACATGCTTGAGTACGATATCGATCAACCTCAACAAAAAACATTCGTTGTGAATGAATTGTTTTCAATTTTCGATAAATTATTTGATATGAAAACATCCGGAGGGCCAATGTTTGAACAATATTTTAGAAATGCTACCATGCTTGTTTTGGAAGATCCTGAATCAGGTTGCACATTGCTCGACGTGTCTCGTGTGCTCGCTAATAAAACATATCGAGAGCTGAAACTTTCAAAGTGTAAAAATCCTATCGTTCTACAATTTTGGAGAGAGATTGCGGATAAAGCAGGAGGGGAGTCGTCGCTTGCAAATATTGTGCCCTATATTACAAGTAAGTTCGATGTATTTTTAGCAAACGACGTAATGCGCCCACTTGTTGCTCAAGAAAAATCATCATTCAACTTCCGTGATGTGATGGATAATAAAAAAATTCTTCTCGTAAATCTTTCAAAAGGAAAGTTGGGTGACATTAATGCAAGCTTGATCGGTCTAATTTTAGTAGGAAAAATTTTGATGGCCGCTCTCTCACGAGTAGATTTAGTGGGAACAAATTTAAATCCTTTCTATTTATATATTGATGAGTTCCAAAACGTAACAACAAATTCTATTTCCGTTATTCTTTCTGAAGCTCGAAAATATAAATTATCACTTCATATTGCACATCAATTTATTGCACAACTTAAGGATGAAATTAAGGATGCGGTGTTTGGAAACGTGGGATCGATGATTTCGTACCGAGTAGGAGCAGAAGATGCTGAATTTTTGGAAAAACAATTTGGCCCAACGTTCACAGCACACGATATTATGAATCTCGATAACCTAAATGCATATGCAAGACTTTTGATTGGAGGAAAACCAGCGCGCCCATTTAACATTGCAGTGCCATTTCCACCAACTGTAAGTAAAGATAATGTCGAAGCCCTTAAACAGCTGTCGTTCCTAAAATATGGCCGAAATAAAGACGAAATTGCCGAAATTATTGCTGAGAAATATAAAAAAGAAGCTCCAAAACCACTTCCTCCACTCGATTCTCCATTAAAGCGAGCTCTTGATCCATTCGCTAAGATTTAAAAAGTAACATCGTATAGTCCAATGGTTATTTTATGTTCACTGGTATAATATATCTGTTATATCTTTATCGGTAATTAATCAATATTTCAAGTATCTATATGAATGATCACTCTAAAAAACATCATAAATACGAACAGACACTTGCGGTAATTAAGCCAGACGGAATTCAGCGCTCACTTATTGGTGAAATGATTAGTCGATTTGAACGTGTCGGGCTTAAATTAGTTGCTCTTAAAATGTTTACTCCGTCAAAAACTTTTATTGAGCAGCATTACACGATTGACCCAGCGTGGCATGAAATTACGGGAGGAAAAGCATTGGATCAAATTCGAAAAAGAGGGGAGGATCCTGAACAAATATTGACTCCTCGTGCAGTAGCGTCACGAATATTAGAACGACTTCAACATTACATGTCGAGTGGACCTGTAATTGCTATGGTTTGGCAAGGAGCGCATGCAGTTAAGTTAATACGAAAATTAATTGGAGGTACTGAACCGCTGTCATCTGATGTTGGAACAATTCGTGGAGATTATGTCCTCGATTCATATGAATTAACCGAAAGGGATGATAGAGCCATTCGAAATTTGATTCATGCATCAGGAAGTGTGGAAGAAGCAGATAATGAAATAAAATTGTGGTTTAAAAATGAAGAAATTTTATCCTATAAACTGGCTCAAGAAGTGATTTTATACGATGTTAATCTTGACGGCCTAAAAGAATAAGGTCATAAGAAAATTTATTGTGTAAAAAGGGTTGCCAAATTTTTCTGAAGCGTATAATGGTGGAAGGGTCGTTCACGTAACACTTTATCTAAATTTTTAAGTTCAGGGAGCTCGCGTCCTATTGCACCTTGGTGTAGTGGGTAGGGCACCCACCTAGTTCACTCTAGGGATGTTACTGGATGATCCTAATAAGAAGCCAATCTATAGGCGTTTAATGCAGAAAGTTGTGTTAAAGCGTTTAAAGATTGGCTTTTTACTTTCTCTTTATTTTTAGGGCTATTTATGGCATAATCGTAAGCCGTTGTTCTTTGAGGCTTGTATGGCTCTAAAAACAGGCTTTTCACTAAACCTAAACTAAAGTTTCTCCCCGAAACTATGTTGCGTAATATAGCACTTCACTTTGACGAATGGTGGTGGCAACATCGTCATTCCTCAGTCAGTCAATTCTTCAGGCGCAAGAAAATGCGTCCGTTGTGTAGGCTTATTCGCCGACTGATGCGTATCGACAAACATTCACAAGATGCCATTGTCAACCAAGTTGTTGAAGAAATGTTTCAACTAAGACAGCTACTTATACTAGCTTCTCAGATTGGAAATACCACTTCATGCATCAAAGCACTAATGCTTCGTGGTCACGATGTGGTGTGCGGAATCTCAGTTCGTTATGAAATTGGATACATTAGTGTAACCGTAACCAGCGACTCATTATTGCTCAATCAAGCAGTGATCAGTAAATTAGATGACCGCGCAAGAGCTTCAAACATACATATTAATTCGAATCGAATCTTCGTATACACCCAGAACCTCGGTCTATGCGATGTTCTTTCACAACACTGTCCACCTCCTTACTCCTACGCTTTCGTGAGACTAACTCCCGAAGAGCAAAATAGTTTGGGTGGCATGTGCATCCCGTAATCTCACCAACTGTCATTGTGGTTCTATCCCACTTGGCAGTTTTTTTATTTCTAAAAATAATTTTAAATTATTCTTTTAGTACGATACAATGTATTAATGGTTAAACAACTGAAACTTACTTTTTGTGGAGGGGCAAGCACAGTAACGGGCGCAAATTTTTTACTTGAAAGTGAAACTACTCGAATTTTAATTGATTGCGGACTTGAACAAGGAGGAAAGGCTGCTGAAATGAAAAATCACAAAGATTTTTCATTCGATCCAACTACTATTGATTTTTTATTAATCACTCATGCACATCTTGATCACATTGGACGAATTCCTCTGTTGGTAAAAAAAGGATTTAAAGGAGTTATTTATTCAACTGCTGAAACTAAAGAATTAGCACTACCCATGCTCGAGGACAGTGTTAAATTACTTGGCCAGGAAGCGGCAAGAGACGGCTTAAATGCTATATATAATGAGCATGACGTAGGTAACTGTTTTATTCATTGGCAAACTATCCCTTACAGGTCTAAATTTAATTTGAACGATGAATTCTCAGTACTTTTAAAAGATGCAGGCCACGTACTTGGCTCATGTATGTATGAAATCTCATATAATAATAAAAAGATTGTGTTTACGGGCGATTTAGGAAATACTCCAACACCACTATTGCGAAACACCGAAGACATTACCGATGCAAATTACTTAGTGATGGAAAGTGTGTATGGCGACAGAAATCATGAACCAATTGAAGAGCGACGAAACAAATTAGAAGATGTAATTGAAGAAACAATTCGTCTAAAAGGAGTCTTAATGATTCCATGTTTTTCACTTGAGAAAACACAAGTAATTATTTTCGAACTAAGTAGGTTGATTGAAGAGGGAAGAGTACAAATGCTTCCCGTATTTATCGATTCACCACTTGCAATTAAAGTAACCGACATTTATAGAAAACACTTCAATGACTTTAACGAAGGTGCACAAAGAGTGATGGGAGGACACAGCCCCGCAACTCGAATTCATGATCTATTTGATTTTAAAGGGATCAAATATACTTCAACAGTTGAAGAATCAAAGGCAATTAAATTTGCACCTAGCCCAAAAATTATTATTGCAGGATCCGGAATGTCGAATGGTGGCCGAATTACACACCACGAGCTTAATTATATGGGTGATTCGAAGAATACTTTATTATTAATTGGGTATCAGTCTGCCGGCACAATTGGCCGTCAAATTTCTGAAGGATTAAAAACACTTACAATGTATGGTCAAACGGTTCAAATTAGAGCTCGAATTGTTTCAATCGATGGATATTCGTCTCATAAAGATTCTGATCATTTACTTGAATTTGCAGAAAATAGTATCGACACACTTGAAAAAGTTTTTGTGGTAATGGGAGAGCCGAAGTCATCATCATTTTTGGCACAGCGAATGCGAGATTATTTAGGAATCAATGCATTTCATCCTGACGAGGGGACGAGTGTTGTGTTAGATTTTTAAAAATACTTTTCCACAGTAATTTTATTTATTTTAATGTATACTATCGTTATAAAAGAGTTCTATGCAAAGTAATTCTCACATACGACATCATAAACAAAATCGAATTAAATTATGCGTTTCGGGCGCAGCTGAAATGGGATTTTTAGGTCCTGAGGATTATGAAATTGCAAAAGAATTAGGCCGTGAAATTGTACGCCAGGGCTGTGTTATTACAACCGGTGCAACAACAGGTTTTCCACTTTGGGCAGCAATGGGTGCAAAAGAAGAAGGTGGAGTGTCCATTGGCCTTTCTCCTGCATCAAGCGAACACGAACACGTTGAAACATATCGTTTACCCGTTGATTATCAAGATTTAATTATTTATACCGGTTTTGGTTATACTGGTCGTGACCTACTATTAACTCGTTCGTCTGACGCTGTTTTAATTGGTCCAGGACGAATTGGAACTATTCATGAATTTACTGTAGCTTATGAAGATCAAAAACCAATTGGAATTTTACGAGGTGATTGGGAAACAGATAAAGTAATTGAAATGATTATCGCAAAGAGTCATCGAGTGAATAATAAAATTATTTTCTCTACTTCTCCAAAAGAATTAGTTTCAAAAATTATTGCAATGGTTCAAGAAGAGGCTAAGGTTCACAACTATGTACGCTCAAATGGAGCAGATGAGATAGGGGGGACATTAGGAGACAGAATTTTATAATCCCTCATCGTCCTCGGTAGATAGGATTTATTGATTCAGTATCAAAGTAGCCATCTGCGAATGATTCGGATTATAAAATTCTGTCTAAAAAATAAAATACCCCTTACGGGGCATTTTATTTAAGAGTGACTAAATCGAGTTTAGCTTACTTGTTTAACAATCGCTTCAAAAGAAGCAGGGGCAGTGTTGGCAAGTTCTGACATGATCTTTCGATCGATAGTGATATTAGCTTTCTTTAAAGCACCAATGAATTTTGAATATGAAAGGTTGAAGGGAGCAAGAGCAGCTGCAATTCGAGTATTCCACAATTTTCGGAAGTCATTCTTTTTGTCACGTCGGTGAGCAAACGCATATGTTCCTGCGTGAGAAATAGCCTCGTTTGCAAGAGTTTTCTTTGTTGATCGGCCGAATCGATAACCCTTAACCATTTTCAAGGTATTTCGTCGTGATTTAAGTGTATTCTTTCCTGTTTTAACTCGTGTCATGTTGGTGCTTTATTAATTTATTAAATACTTGATTGAGATAAGAATCGTGATTTTGACTTGTTTGTCATTGGGAAGTCAGTTCCTCTTTTCTTTTTAAGTTGAGTTCGACGTCGAGATTCCTTAGCGTTAAAGTGGTTTTGACCAGCTTTTCGTGCAGTAATCTTTCCGTTTTTACTTACTTTAAGTCGTTTTGAATATGATTTGTTTGTTTTCATAAAATGTTGATTGTTTCTGCTTAAATTTAAGCTTTTTCGATTACTACCGTCAGGCCTTTAGGACTCTTTTTAGGTTCGTCTGTCATCTTATATTCAGTTGAAATAAGCTTGAGCATTCGATCGAGTCGTTCTTTTAAGAAGTCAAAATCGAGGTATTTTGAACGGCCGGGGAGGAATAAATCGATTTTAATTCGATGATTCTCTTTGAGCCATTCTGAGGCACGCTTGGCTTTAAGGGCTAAATCGTGTTCTCCCGTACCAATTTTAATCTGTAGACTCTTGACTTCAACAACATGAGCGCGGGCTTTTGACTCCTTTTGCTTTTTGTTTTGATCGTATTGGAATTTACCATAATCGGCTATTTTTGCAACGGGTGGCGTGGCTAAAGGAGAAATCTCAATTAAATCCATTCCGGCCTCGTGAGCAAGCTTTAAAGCCTCAGAAAGGGTAATAACACCAATATTTTCACCCTTCGGACCAATAACGCGAAGTTGAGCAGCTCGTATTTGATGATTGAATCTAACTTGTGACAATGTGGAATGTATCTAAATTAATAAAATAGAGTTGTACTATATCACATTTTTGGGATTTTGTTAGGGCTTAAATCTTATGTTGCACCGCATCCATTTCGTCCAATAGTCGTGGATAATCGTCCCAAACTATTAGTTTCCAACCTTGGTGTTCATCGCCGCTATTCCAACTATTGTATTCAAGTAGGGTAGTTGAGCAGTTATGCATCGGGTTTAAAAATGAAAGTCGAACAAGTTCTTGAGAACTAATGTTTTCTCCAAATTCAATTAAAAGCGCCACCATTCGAATAAAAATTCCATGTGACACACACATAATATGTTTTTCTGGACGTGCAGCTAAAAAAGCCAAAAGAGCTTTAGCTCTCTCTTTTAAATCTTCAAAATTTTCTTCATCTGAATATCTGAGGTTTTTATCGTGAAAACTTTTATCAATTACATTAATTATTTTTTGTACCTCAGGGTCATCTGCACTTTTTCCAACAATTTCACTAGGATTTCGTCTTTCTATTAAAAGATTTGTTACTTCAAGTGGATGTTTTAATTGTGCATTAATAATTTCTGCTGTTTGCATCGTTCTTTCATATGGGCTCACAAAAATAATATCGATTGGAGTTTTACTGAATCTGTCGGCAACAAATTCTGCTTGTTTTATGCCATGAGGGCTTAATTTACCGAGTGGACCCTGTCTAACATTGTTTGCATTGTTCTCACTTTCGCCGTGACGGACGAGATAAATCTGCTTGGTTGCCATGATAAAATGAGTATACTATATATTAATCTATGGCCATCATCGAAAACGTTCCAACCAGATTAGGGCTCAAAGTCTTATTTGTACAGCTTCTTATGGGTTTAATGCCTGTATTTGGGCTTTTCTTCCTTACTGCAATTGTGGGGATTTTTATTATTAGATACGACGCGCTCGCGGCATATTTAAACCTTTCAGTAGATTTATATAAGATAGGCCTTACTATTTTAAGTGCATTATTTTTAATTGGACTCGCAGGAGTTTTTCTTTTCGCATTAATTGTAATTGTGTACAGGGTACTTAGTTACTATTATTACTTCTATACAGTTGCTGAATTTAGTTTCCAAGTTAATAGTGGAATCTTCGATCGACAAGATATATCAATTTCATATAGACAAATTAGAAATGTGGATATTAGCCAACCGTTTCTATTCACTGTTTTGGGAGTAGCCCTCGTTGATATTTTTAGCTTGAGTAATGCAAGTGATGCAGTCAATCCCTCAAAAGGAATTGATATGATAATAATGCTTGATCGTGACACAGCGGAGGAGCTTCAAACATTTTTGATTAAAAAATCAAATGTTGGTGAAGTAATTGAATTTCCCGGAGGTGCAAGAGCTACCATTTCAAGAACTGAAAAATTTTAGTTCTTCGAATACCTTTTATCAAAATATACATTTAAAATATATGAAAAATACGTACATAAAGCTTATATTCAGCCTCACTATGATTATTGGTTTGTTAGTGCACCCAGTTTTAATTTCTGCAAAAACAACTACAGATACAGCAAATTCTGTTAAAACTTCTGTTACATCAAAAAAAGAAGTACATGATATGAAAGTTGTTAAAAAAACTGCCAAAAAAGTAGCTAAAAAGAGAGCGCAAAAAAAGAAAAAGAAGGGAACAAGTAAATTATTGCCCGCTCCACTTTTTGACCCACTCACAGCACCTGGAAATTAGTCTGTAATCATTTATACTAGGAGCATGTCAAAAAGTTTATTGGGAATTGGATTTGCTTTAGTTGGTTTAATTATTGCCTACACTCCATTTCAAGAAACAATTAAAATTCCTCTCATTATCTTTTTGTTTGTTTGCCAGCTTTTTATCTTTTCATTTTTTGAAACATACCGAATTAGAAGTGAACGTTTAGAGGTTGAAAAGAAAGAGCAAGAACAAGAGCAGAATCACGAATCTAGCCATGAATAGAACTAATCAGATCTTAACCCTTTCATTTTCTTTTGCTGTTTGCGTTTGTTTCTTTGCTCTGCCTCATATGTTGCGAGTCAATTATGTAAGGGATGGCATTAAAACTGACAAAGTTGGAGGAGGCGCTGCGTATGTTGCTGCCGCTACTAATCAATTGAATACTTCAACTTCTTCAACTTCTGCAACAACTACAACAATCACTACCGCTTTAAATTCAACAACCACAGATAGCACGTCATCGAACAATCAGACAACTGATGTTAATAATCAAGGAACAGGAGTAACTGTTCAATTTGATTCTCAAAATGTTTCTCATATTAAAACTCCAAAGCAAGTCAAGGCAATTTATATTTCAAGTTGGGTAGCAGGTACGCAATCACTCCGAACAAAATTAATTGCACTCGCTGATAATACAGAAATTAATGCAGTTGTAATCGACATCAAAGATTACACAGGAAAAATGTCATTTATCCCAAATGATAAAGGGTTACTTGATAGTGGAGTGGGAGAAAAACGAATTGCGGACATTGATTCACTTCTCGCCACACTTCATCAAAAAGGAATTTATGTTATTGGGCGAGTAGCTACGTTTCAAGATCCATTTTTAGGGCAGATCCATCCAGAAATTGCGGTGAAGAAAGCAAGTGATGGAAAAATTTGGAAAGATAAAAAAGGAATTAGTTGGATCGATGCAGGATCAAAACTTGCATGGGAGCATAATAAAAATATTGCGATTGAGTCATATAATAGGGGATTTGATGAAATTCAATTTGATTACATAAGGTATCCATCTGATGGAAATATGCAAGACATTGCATTTCCCCAAAGTAATTTATCGGCAAAAGTTACTAAACATTCAGTGCTAAAAAGTTTCTTCTCATATTTACACGACGAGCTTTCTCCAAAAGGAATTATTATTTCAGCCGATTTATTTGGAATGACAACGGTTACCACTGACGACTTAGGAATTGGCCAAGTATTAGGAGATGCACTGACTACAATGGATTACGTTTCGCCAATGGTATATCCATCACATTTTCCAAATGGTTGGGAAAAGTTTAAAAATCCAGCCGCAAAACCATATGAAGTAATTCAAATTTCAATGTCAGGTGCAGTTAAAAAGGCAAAAGAGGTTGGAGTTTCTCCACTTAAACTCCGCCCTTGGCTCCAAGATTTTAATTTAGGTGCAACATATACCGATGAAATGGTTCGTAAACAAATTCAAGCAACATATGATGTTGGTCTAAATTCGTGGTTACTGTGGAGTGCTGCAAATCACTATCATGAAGGGGCACTCGAAAAAACTCAATAGCTATTCGGATTTAGCAATCAAAATGATATAGTTATCTCAAATGGGTAATCCTGACATTACATACTTTGCGGAAACGGATGCGCGAAATAGACGTACGCCGTTTGGAATTAAAGACGAAGACAGATCTCGTCATATCTACATTATTGGAAAGACGGGTATGGGTAAATCAACTACTCTTGAAAACATGGCCATTCAAGATGTTCAAAGAGGAAATGGTTTCGCCTTCCTTGATCCTCACGGAAAAACAGCTGACTTATTTTTAGAATACATTCCTGAACATCGAAAAAAAGATGTGATTTATTTTGCACCGTTTGATACTGATTTTCCAATTGCATTTAATGTGATGGAAGACGTGGGCTACGATAAGCGTCATTTAGTGGTAAGTGGACTGATGTCGGCTTTTAAAAAGATTTGGGTAGATGCCTGGAGTGCCAGAATGGAATACATTTTGAGCAATATTTTGCTTGCGCTATTGGAGTATCCAAATTCAACAATGATTGGGGTAAACCGAATGCTTTCAGATAAAGAATATCGAAGGAAAGTTGTTGATTATGTAACTGACCCATCAGTAAAACTTTTTTGGACCGACGAATATGCAAAATGGCCAGAAAATTATGCACGTGAAGCGGGCGCTGCTATTCAAAATAAAATTGGGCAATTTATTTCGAATCCATTAATTCGAAATATTATTGGACAAACCAAATCGACATTCGACATTCGAAAGGCGATGGATGAAAAAAAGATTATCATCGTTAACCTTTCAAAAGGAAGAATGGGGGAAACGAATGCAAACTTACTTGGAAGTATGCTCATTACTAAAATTTATTTAGCTGCGCTTTCTCGCGCAGATCAAAGTGAAAAACAGCTTGATAAATTACCTCCCTTTTATTTGTATGTAGATGAGTTTCAAAACTTCGCCAACGAATCATTCGCCGGAATTCTTTCTGAGGCCCGAAAATATAAATTATGTTTAACGGTGGCTCATCAATATATTGAACAAATGAGTGATGAGGTACGTGCAGCAGTATTTGGAAACGTGGGCACTATGATTAGTTTTAGAGTGGGAGCATACGATGCTGATGTTCTTGAAAAAGAATTTACTCCAACTTTCGTGGCTGAGGATTTAGTGAATTTGGGGAAGTATCAAATTTACTTAAAATTAATGATTGATGAAGTAACTTCAGCACCATTTTCTGCAAATACGATTCCTCAAATTGAAAAACCAATTGTGTCGTTTAAGGATGAAGCAATTGCTGAATCGCGAAAAGCCTACGCACTTCCGCGAGAAGTTGTGGAAAAAGAAATTCAAGATTGGCATGCAATTTCTCCAGTGTCATCAGGAGGGAATGATAAAAGAGATGGAGAAAGAAAAGATGGAGGTAGAGATGGTGGAGGAAGAGACGCTGCTCCTCGAAATAGAGATGGTGACAGAGACCGAGGAGGAGGATTTGATAAGGTTGATAGAGGACAAGCCGAGCAAAAACGTGCTTCAAAAAATGCAGAAGAAAATTTTCAATTCTTGGCCCGAAGTACAAAAAACGATATCGATAGAAATGTAACTCCTTCTCCATCGCTTTCCCAATCTCCATCTCCAACCCAACAATCAACACATATTCAAAAATCACATCAACCCCACCATACTACTCAGGATCAAAAGCCAGGACAACATTCTGTGCCACACGTTTCCCATCATCAAGCAGCCCATTCTCATGCACATCAACCTCCTCAGCAAAAAGTTTCTTTAAATCATTTAGCAGATGGAAAAAATAAACAATTAAATACTCAAAAGGCTGCTTCACATACTCACATTCAAGGATTGCGTGATGCTCTTAAGTCGTATATCAAACCAGAAACAAATGGTCCTGGAGTAAAAGCTGAAGAGAAGGTTGATGAAAAAAATGAAAACATTAAATCAGAGCATGTGTCAGAAGATAGATCTCATCAAAGTAATCAATCTAATCAAAATAATTCTGCTAACTCTAGTCCAAAAAAAGAAGTTCCAAAAGATGAGTTGATTAAGATTTTGAAAGGTAACGACGAATCTTAAAGAGTTGTTTTTTAATAATTGGTCTCCATATGCCAATAAAATAGAAAGGATAGTATGGTTTGTATCGTTTTAGAATCATCGTTGAAGCCAAAATGTCTTTTTCTTGGCTTATTTTCGATATATTTCCATCGTGCTTTAAATACGATGTTGTAATATCGGGAAGGTTTGCTAACTCATGCTTAACACCAAGGCACATAAATAAATCCCAATCTTCCCAAATAGGAACGCTAGGATCGTAAATATCTCCTTCATTATTAATTGAAACGAGCATTGATTTTCTGATGAGAGTTGTAGAATGCATCAATTGATTAAAAAGCATCATTCGGTTTTTTATTTTTTTATTTATTAGTGCAAAGTGAGTAGTAAACAATGTGCGGGCATTTTGATCGGTAATGTTTGCTTGTGTACCAACTACAGCAACCTGTTTATTTTTTTCTGTTTCCATAAAAAAAACCTGCTTCTCGATTTTTCGGGGATCGTGCCACCAGTCGTCGCTATCGAGCGGTGCAACATACACACCTTTTGCGTAGGCGAGTGCTTTGTTTCTGTTTTTTGTAATTCCTAAATTACTTTCATTTTTAATATAGGTAATTCTGTAATCATTAAAAGATTTCACAACTTCTTCAGTATTATCTGTTGAGGCATCGTCGAGCACAATTACTTCAAGATTAGGATGTGTTTGAGCCAAAGCACTTTTAATTGAAAGCACCAAAAGCGGAGCACGGTTAAATGTGCAAATAATGACCGATACGAGAGGTGAGTTAATGTTATTCATATTTCTACCTCAATTACGGCTCAGCGCAGGGCTATTCAAGAGGTATATCTATTGTAACCCAAGTAGGAGGGATTAGGTCAATAGAGCTAAAACCAGAGGCTTTATAGAATTCTTTAGGGCAAATTACTGTCTTATTAAGATTTTTTTGAGATAAGAAAGATGCCCACCAGCCATATGTACTATTTGAAAGAATAAAATGATCTGCCTCAGTCATATCAGCCATTTGGACTATTGATGGATTAATTACTTTTGCTTGATCAGTTTTGAGGTTGGGGTTATAGAAAGATAAAATATCTTTTTGATTTATTCCAATATTATTTCTATTAAGATTTTCTTCACACCAAGGAATATCGTCGGAGTAAATCATCCATTCGGTAGGGGATGAGGCTGTTGAAATTGTTGAAGCCAATATTTCATACATTTTTTTTACTGCCTCTTTAACGTACGTTACTGAAACTACTCCATGGAATGCACGAGTACGAGGGTCGTTTGCCATATCTCCTCGTCGAATATGAATACATATTTTTTTTGATTGCTCACTACCTTCATTTCCACTATCGGTTCTAGATTCATTACTTGGCGAATTAAGATATGAACTTAAATCAAAATCATGCCTAATTCTCTCTTCTATTTGATTAAAGTATTTATAACTTTGCCAATTTCCATCAAAATAGGCGTCATCTTTCACATATGTCTCATAATTGTCATGTTGAAAATGTTTTTCCTGAACAAATCTTTTATTAATCTTCGTTAAAACTTTATCGTATATCCTTCCTAAAATTCCAGAGTGTAATGCATACGTGGGAAGAGAGATAAATTTATTTTTATCGATATTTGGAAAATGACTTAACACTAAAGGCCGCTTAGCGAATGAACGAAAACTATTATATTTTGATGATTCGATGTCTTCTAAAAAACGAGTATCATATTTTACTTCCTTCCCTGTCTTATTCGACAACGCCTCACCGAATACATATTGAAACATTTGATTGCCGAGTCCTCCTTTTAATCGAATGTAAAACATATAAATTTAGTATTTTTTGATTGCAGTGTTAATTATTTTATTTTACAAAATGAAAACATCCACAGGCATAGTGTTCATTCTCTAATAATTTAGGATCGGCATTTAAAATTATTCCTCCATCTTTTTCAAATTCGGGAATTAATGAAAATTCTTTTAGGGTAAGGCCTCCCATCATACTCATTACAAGATCGTAGGTATAAATTCGATGTGCATTAAATTCGATCAAAGCCTTTTTACCAATAGGGGCAACGTATAAAAACGAACCACCTGATTTAAGCACGCGTTTAATTTCTTCAATTGCTTTAATATCGCCTTTAGGGTCGATAGGGTCGCCATAACGTCCTAAGCCCACATGTTCAATGGTATGCATGCATGAAAGGCTATCTATACTCTCAGTTTGAAAGGGAAGGCTATGTAAATTTCCGGCCTCGCTTTTTAAATTAGATAAATATAGAGCGGCTGGGCGATAATCATAGAAATTAACTGGAAGAAAAGCTGAAACGATTCCACAAAAATATAAACTCGAACTAATATCGGTATGTACTGTTGGATTAATTTCTTTAACTTTCCTAGCTGCCCATGAAGTGTGGTACACGTAATGTCTATCAAAACCAGTTCCAATTGTTTTGTCTCTAATTTGCGGATTGAGGTCAAGTACATTTAATTCGAACCGATCATCTTTAATATTATTTTTTAGTCGATCAAAGAAATAAAAGTCACCTAAGACGAAAGGGCTTAAAATAAATCGAATAAGGATTTTAACAATAGATTTCAATTCAGACATTATTTATTTCGTTTATTAAGTTAAGTGCGGTTATTTTATCAGTAAAATTAGTATTTATATACGCTCGAGGAGAAAAGCTATTTTTTGAAGATTGATAAGAGTGCCAAACCTCTTTAAATTGGGCTTTTTTGAATGAAAGTCCACAGTTTTGGGTTAAGTACGGAGCGCTGATTTTCCCTTCGGTTTTATTTCCATTTTTGTCGGTAAACACTCCATGTTCATATACAAGTGTAGGTATGTTTCTTGCCCACGCTTCAAACATTGCTAGTCCTTGGCTTTCGCTGTTTTGTAAATAAATTAACACTTCAGTTTCCTTAAGGGTATTGAAATATTTTTGCTGTGAGAAAGATCCATACTCAAGTATTTCAAAAGGTTGATTAATATCTGAAAAATAGTCGGTAACTTCTTTTAAAACTTCCTCGGAAACATTTTTTTTGTAAATTAATGTTTTATTGGCATCTATTTTTTTTTGAACATCAGGAACTTTTACTCCACACGGCCAAATAATTACCTTATTTGAAAGGGCAGGGGAGACAACAATTGTGTGATCTTTTGTCCATTCTGAATTTACAATTATTTTATCTATATCGTTGCTTTCAAGAATAGAATTAAAATCTTTTGTTGAAACAGCAACATTAGGGCCTGCAAAAAGTGTTTTTACACTTCCATTTTGCTTTGCATCAATCATTTGCTCTAGTGCATCAACACCTGAAAGCACTACTACCTTATCGCTAACATTAGTCATTGATAGTGGGTTTACATTAAACGCGTATTCAGCTTCTTTTAAGCCATCAACTAGGCTTCGAAACACTGCTTCGGGGCCACGCACCCTTCCTATTACTTTTTTAACGATAGATGAAAGCCACTCTTTAGAGAGGGGATGAAAACCAACGGCCCTTGTTAGAATTGTGAGACGGGGTTTTTTCATTACAATTATTTTATAATTTCATTATATTTCGAAACTTTTTCTGTGTGAATAAAAATAAGGTTATCGTATATATACATTTCTTTTTGAATGTGTGGATGCACGTACCCTTCGGTGCTAAGTTCAAAGCATTGGTAAGAATTATTTTTCAAAAAATTAATTGCATCTGTATTATTTTTTTTCCACTCTTCTCCACTTCCAACCTCAATCGACACGATTGGTTTAATTTCCCTAAGAGTTTTTACTCCACCATTTAAAATAATTGATTCGGCACCTTCAGCATCAATTTTAATCACCAGTGCTCTATTTTCATTTGGTTGAATATTTTTTAATTCCACAAACTTGTCGATACTTGTGGCATTTACTTTTATTTTTTCGCCATGAAGAATACTTTTTAATTCACCAGATGTTCTATCTTTAAATGTATTAAACACACTATTTTTCGGGCCGTAATCCATGAATTCTAAGGTTTGAGGAGTATCCATCATAGCCATATTTACAGGCTCTGTTTGATTATAAACAGAAACATTTTTCTTTAGAGTTTCAAATGTACGTGGAGTTGGCTCAAAGGCATACACTGAACCATGCTCCCCAACTAACTTTGAAGCGAGCATACTATATGTACCAACATGAGCACCAATATCAATAAAAGTATCACCATCATTTAATATATTGATAAGAAAATTTGTGAGGTTGGCTTCAAAAAAACCATAGTAATAAATCATATTACCTTCAGGAAGATAGTAAGACATGGTATCTCCCCATAATGTTTTCTTACTTATTTTAAATGGATGAATTCGAGCGATTAAACTTAGTATATAGAAGGGAATTGTTTTAAAGGGAGATTTAATTAATCGAGCAAGACGACTGCTTTGAAGTTGATACAATTCATAGTTTTTTAACACCATATCTTTTATTTTTTGCTTTTCTTGTGTTTCCATTTTATTTCTTTAAGTATTTATTATAAAAATATTTTTGTTTTAATTTTTCGAACAGAGGGAACTTTTTAAAAGGACTATATAGTTTAGCTAAAATCTTCTTTCGTTTTAGTAGTTTTTCATTATGTTTTGCAATGAATCGTTCTCCATCTTCTAAGTTTCGAGCACGCATAGGGTTAATAGTTCGTCGTTTTGCCTTTTCAATATCTTGATCAAAAATATGCTGTAGAAAAAGTTCGAAGTCTTTTTTAGTTTTATCGTAATCAAGCTCCGCTTTTACAGGCTCATTGATCATTTTTAAATAAAGTTCATCGTTATTGTCGATTTCTTTAACCTTGTCCACCACCTCGTCAAAATTTTTATATGAATGACAATTAATAAAACGCTTCTCATTAAATTCCTTATATACATCAGGATTTCCCCAATATATAGGGATAGTTCGAGCAACTAGGGAATTAACTAACTTTTCAGTTGTATAACCACTCCGTGATGAGTTTTCAAATGCAATTGAGAATTTATGATTTAATTCGAATGCTAGTTTGTTGGGAACTTTTCCACCTACATTGTTTAGAAATGGTCCTCCAGAATTTACTTCCTTATATTCACTTAATGTATCAAAAAATTCCTTTCTTCTTCCGTCACTTAAATAATTGGCGTATACAAAGCTACAGAACTCTCTTTTCTTGGCCAAATCATCTTTTGTAAATGGAATTTGTTTTGAAAAATCAGGATCGCCAGCTAGATTGAGTTCAGCATGGCTATAAAATACAGTAATAAGGTATAGGGGGAGTCGATAATACCTATCTTGGAAGTTTAAATAATCAAAACCAATTGCATAATCGCAAAAATTAAAATTCGGGCTTACATTTTCTCCTGTAAAAAATATTCGGATACAATCATAATTTAAATATTCTGGTGTCGATTCAGTGTAGAAAATGTAATCAGGATTTTCAGTGAGTTCAACATCATAATACTTTTTCAAAATATTCATTAAAAAATGTCCCAAGTTAAAAGGATCTTGTTTTATAAAGTTACAAATTTTAATTCTTATTTTTTTCATTTGTATGTATTTGATTACTTATTTTTATGATATTTACTTTATTGTCGCTAAAATCTGACTTATATATTTAGGATCCTGGCAATCTTCAGGGTTTCTCTCATTAATCTCATTGAAATATTTATAGGGAATTTTGGTTAATTTCATTTCCTTTCTTAAAAACATTTCATATTCCATATCAATATGGCCTATATCAATCACTTTATACCCAAGTTGGAATAAATCATAGGCGAGCACTTTGGCTGTTGGGCCAAGTGAAATTAGAATAAGCGCTTGCTTTTCAAGCTTTTTAGCCTCGTTTAGGATTTGCTCATATTTTTCAAATGCATTTTCTGAAGGACAAAGAATTCGTTTTATTGATTGGGTATTATCGAACATATTATTTCCAACTCCCAAACGACTTTGCTCGCCCTCGATAAGCACTACATTTTTTTGACTCCATATTGAAAACAACTTCTCAAATATTTTTTGAGATCCAGATTTATTTTTGATAGCTAAATAAGGTCGAGTAATAAATGTATCTCCATATATTTGAGTAGGCGATAGGAGGGCTTTCCATTCATGATTATGTTTAAATAAATGATGAAGTGCGAACCAGAAACCAATACTCTCAAGGTAGTTCAATTTGCCAAATATTCCGGGAATACAAATAAGTAATTTCGGGTTATTTATTTGAAAGATCTCTTTTAAACGTAATGCCAGAACACTATCTTTTTTTTGGAAGCCTAAGTCAATATTATTTATAATCGACATTTCACCGTCACCAAACCTAATAACAGATAAATCTTTAAGTAATATTTCATCAATTGTTTTTTCGATTGAGAGTACTTTTGGCTGATTAGGATTTCCTAAAATATAGATTTTAAAAATATAAAAAATATATGCAATATAAGGGCCAACCAATATTCGTAATTTTAGTGGAATACTATTTCTTACAATATTCTTAATTTTAGACATATGATATTGGCCACAAACAATTAAAAAACTTTTAGTTAAATTCTTGAAGTAATTTTTCTTTTTCCACACCGTACTTTCCTTCAATCGTTTCGAGTGTTAAATCATGTTCTAATTCGTATAATTTAGTATAAGACATTAATCTAAAACAAGCATAATGAAGCAAAATAATTACGCCTAATTTTCCACATCTCCAAGAATATCTTCCGTATATCCAAAAATATCTAAGAATAGCAGCAAGCATGAGAAATAGGCTAAATTTTTTCCCAGCTTTGAATTTGTTCTCAGCTTCCGTTTCGGCATATTTTAAATGTCCCAATATAAATTTTCTACCGTTGTATGTACTAAAATGTTTTAGTGCAAATTCAGGAGTATTAGGTAAAAACATTTTTTGATCGTCAGTTCCAATAAATTTACCCATTCCATGAATATAGTTTCCTTTGAAGTCCATAAAATCTTTATGAAAGATCATCGGTGCATAGGATTTTAAAGCAAAATGTTTTGTATCGCCCCATATATATGTATGAAGAGGAACAAAAGCTAACTTAATCCTATCTTGCTTAGAAAGCTCGATAAACTTAGTGAGTAAGCTTTTAGGTGCAATATTATCGGTATAACCCCAGTAAATCCAATCAGTTTTGGCAATACTTTTAACAAATTGAAAATTGGCCTCAGTTTCAACATAGCCTGATGTTGCGTCGGGGCGAGTATAGAATTTTGCTCCCAAACTCTCGGAAATCTCTTTTGTTTTATCAGTACTTCCTCCATCCAAAATACAAACCTCTCCAAATTGAATTAAATTTCGAATGGCATATGCAATTCTTTTTTCTTCATTAAAACTAAAAAGTATAAAGGTGACGGTGTTCATATATAAAAAATTAAACTTCTATTCCCTGAATCCTTTTTCGTGAATCACGGATAAACCTGATAATGGGATTTGGAATAAAATAGATAAGTGTTACAAGGATCTTTTGTAACGGATTAAGTATTTCCAAGTTCAGTAATATATATTTAAGGGTTTTAATATTGCATTTTAAGCCATGTCCCTTAGCTCGAAGAAGGATAATTAAAATCTTTTTACTATTTAAACTTAAAGTGCTCATAATTCTTTTACTATCAAAACCAAAATTTATCATTCGACGAAGTAAGATATTTGAGTTAGTAAAAGTAACAATTTCAAGACCGTCATCGGCCCATCTACATTCTTGACCTGTTTGAATAATCGCCTCAGGGATCCGAAGCATCGGCTTTTCTGTTTTCGCTTGTAGGCGTAGTACGGTTTCGTAGTAAAGCCAATGTTCAAGAATATCGTCTGGACGCACAATAGAGAGCCAGAATTCTCGATTAAATATAAGAACACTCAAGCCACCTTCACAATAATTTCTAAAGTAAAACTCGTTAAAATCCGTCACTTCAATTACTTGTTCTTGAGAAAATACTTTAGCCACTTTATGTGTGTCTTTTGATTTTACAGGAACATGTTCAGAATTAATGGTTACAAGGTCATATTTATTAGTTTTTAATTGATTAACTACAAATTGAATTCCTCCATTAATAAATACATCATCATCACCGAAGTACCAGCAATATTTTCCACCCGCCATTTTTACAGCATTTAAAACATTTAAATCAAACCCTAAATTTTTTTCATTTAAATGATATTTAATGTTCTTAAAGTTCATGCCATATTCCGCCAACATCAATTTAGTTTCTTCGTTGGTTGAATTATCTGAAACCACAACTTCCACTATATTTTTTAATTCTTCGTTACTATCAAGTTGAATTTTTATACTCTCTAGAAGGATTTTTAAATATTGTGGCCTGTTATAAGTAGGTATTGTAATAGATAGAAGCAGCTCATTCATAAATATAGTTTGAAGATATTGTTGAATAAATTGTACCACGCACCTCAGTATTCACCAATTGACTCGATCAATAAATGTAGTCCTATTTTAAGAGTTTTTTGGATAGATTCACTAAATTTTTAACTAGAATACAAAAAATAATGCCAAGTAAGGGAAATAATCCACTGTAGTCAATTACTATTATTTTAGTTGCTTGAAGTGCTTTTATATAGTTTCTAGCCCTCAAATTAGCTTTAACAACATTAAAATAAGTCCCCGGGGCGTGTTTACGAGCTTCATCCATAAAATGTTTACGACCTTCCTCTGTTGGATAGTGGCTAGCAGTTTGTTCATTTAAAATATCCCAATCCTCTTTAATATCCTTCACACTTCTTGTTGTAAGTGAGTGTAATCCAATCGAAGCTTCATTCACGTTATAAATAACTGTCGGCTCTTTAATGAAACCAACATCGTATGATCCCGCAACTCGAGACCACATTTCGGCATCAGATGAAAGGGATTTATTGATAAAGTACCCCAGTTTTGTATAAGCTTCTTTTTTAACCATTACCGCAGAACAAACTCCATAGTGGCATTTAAGTGCATCAGCTCCAGCTGTCCAAAATTCTTTTTGATTCTTTTCATTAAATGTTTTTTCGGCAATGTTATTTTCTATCATTGAAAATGAATTGGCATGAATGAGAGAAATTGTTGGATGAGATTCAATAATTTTTGTGTAATGAGCAATAGCTCCTGGAAGCATGATATCGTCTGCGTGAAAAATCATTAGCCATTCCGTTTCGCATTCATCAATACATCTATTCCAGTTTCCCGACATCCCTAAATTACTGCTATTTTGCAAACAGGTAATAGTGGGTTCGTAACCATTAGCAATTTCAAACGTTTTATCTGCTGAACAATTATCGATTAAAATAATTTTTTCAATATCGGCTTTATTGGCAACGATACTATCTAGACACCTACTAATATATTTCTCCTTATTATATGAGGGAATTGCTACTGTTAATTTCATATTAGCTTTTCAAGATATTAAAGACGATTAATCGAGCTCTTCTTAAAAGTAAGAGAGAGAGGAATGGTACAAGATATGAAATAAAACTAGCAAAAGCTGCACCTACCATTCCATATTTTGGAATAAGATAAATATTTAAAACAACGTTTACTATCATTCCACAGAATGTGGTAACAGAAATGTGCTTGGTTAAATTTTCAGCCACCAATACTTGTTGAACAAATAAGTTAAGTGCTGCACCAATATTACTCCACACATAAATGCGCAGAACGGGGAGTGCTTCAATAAATTTTGCTCCAAAAATAATTAAAATTAATTCTCTTGAGAGAAATGTAGTAACAATTGCGATAAGAGTAGACATAATGGCTAAACTATACAGAAGCTTTTTTAGGCGCTTATAGTAAAGTTCATCCGAGCTTTTTTTAGCGTTAATAATGGCAGGAAAAAGAGCTGCAACGATAATATTTGGTACGAAATAAGAAAGCTCAGAAATTCTAACCGCTGCGTCATATAATCCAACTGAAGTAGCATCAAGCATGTATTTAATCATTACCTGATCAATTCGGGCATAGATTACATAAAAAGCAGAGGCAAAAATAAGTGGGAAGGAATCTTTTAAAATCGATATAGCAATTGTTTTATTAAATTTTAATTTATTAATAGTTCCATAAAATTTGGTTCGTAAGTAGAAATATGCAATTGAATACAAGATAGGTTCCAAAAGGATAATTCCAGCTAAATAAATTACTCCTTTATCAAAGACAACAACTGTAATTTTTAAAATATTTAAAATTAAAACAACGAAGAAGGAGAAAATAGATGGATATTTTGAATTTGAGTCTGCTTGGAACTCTGTGCTCAGTAATTGAAACGATGAGAAGAAATATGTAAGACTAATTATAAAAATAAGTAGAAGAGAAACATCTTTTGAAGAAAAAAGAAATGCAGCTCCCACACAGATTGCACTTGTGACAATGGAAGCAAGAACTCTAAGGGAAATCGCACTCCCCAAATATTCATTTCTTTTTTCAGGATATTTAATAAGGTCTCTGTATAAGATTTGGTCGATTCCAAGCGATGCTAAAAATGAAAAAATACTTGTAAAACTAATGGCGTAACTTAATTCTCCGTAGTTTTTAGGACCCAAATGTCTTGCAATATAAGTAGTAGCAATAAACGTAACTACCATTGTGGCAATACGTGCAAAAAACATCCATCCAATATTTTTTGTATGCTTTCTAACTCCTGGCTGAATTATTTTCTCTTTAATATAAGAGATGATTGAGGTGATGTTTCCCATAGAATAGATACGTGATTATGAGCTATTCTAGCTTAAATCACATCTTTTTTCCTCTTTTGTAATACTTCAAAGTCTCTCTAATCCCGTCTTCTAAAGTAACAGTAGGTTTCCAACCAGGAATTTTATTTCCTTTATTCCACGGAACCATGACCTCACGAAGGCGATATGGTTTTTTACCCCAATCAATACTGAGTGTTTCGCCGCTTACTTTTTCAAAAATCTTCGATAATTCTTTAAGAGTCATAAGTTTTTTTGCACTGATAACAAAAGATTTTCCATTTAGTTTTCTCTTCGTATCTCTTTGAAGTATAGATGTCATTTTTATGAAACCAGAAATAACATTATCAATATAGTTAATGTCGATAATTTGTTCGCCAGGCGACATCTCTAAAGTTATTTTTGATTCAATATTTTTTAGCCATAAATTGAAAATCTTAGGACGTGTATCTTCAGGTCCAAAGGTATCGCTCAGCTTCAATGTTACAAAGTTAATATTACCTGCCTCTATATAATATTGAGCAATTGCTTCAATGGCCTGTTTGGTTGCTGCATAGATATTGCCAGGGGAGTAATCTTTATTTTGATAGTGTTGCCAAAATGTTCCCGTGTTTATAAACCAAGGAATACCAGCTTTTTCAGACGCTTCAAGAAGGATCGATCCAAATAAAACATTAGAAGTAATGAGCGCTGGAATATCTTTTGATTGATGATGTGCCAAAAAAAGTGATGCTAAATGAATTACTCCATCAAATTTCTGTTTTTTAAATGTTTTAATTAGTGTATCAATGTCTCCGTTCTCTTCTATCACTTTAATTTTTTTTGGCAGATTTGATATGTTCGTGCTTTTCCGAACAATAATAGAAACCCGATGACCTTCTTTAAGAAGTGTTTTTGTTAAGTGTCTTCCAATAAATCCAGTAGCCCCGCTAATTAATAGTTTCATTGTAAATAAAAGGAGAATTAAATGTATCAAAGGATTCAAATTCCTTATCTCTTTTTGAAAGAATTGGATTTTCTATCTGCCAATCCATTCCAAAAGAATCTATATGAATGCCCGCATCATGCTCCTTCGAATACACATCCGATTGAAGATATACCGTGCATGTATTATCTTCCAATGCCAAAAAACCATGAGCACATCCAACTGGAATATGAGTCATTTTTCTATTCTTTTGGGACATAATAATACTTTCATATTGTCCATATGTAGGCGAACCTACCCTGAGATCAAGTACTACATCAAGAATTGACCCACTCGTTACATATATTAATTTAGCGTGTGCTTTCGGAGGTAAATGAAAATGCATTCCTCGAATCACATCTTTTTTTGAGACTGAATAAAAACTTTCTCTAAAATCGACGCCAATATTTTTATTTTTAAAAATATTTTCGTGAAATGTTTTAACAAAACTTCCTCGCTCATCTTCATATGCATCGGTTTCAACAAAAAAGACACCTGGTAATTTTGTTTCAACGATTTGCATAAAGTATTTTTACAAAAATTAAAATTATTTATATCGTCCTAAGAATTCGTCAATCTTTCTTTTTAAATAATTCATTTGTGCCGTGCTTAATCCATGATGGCATGCAAGTACAAACGCATTTCGCATAATGAGGTCAGTATTAGGGAAGAGAGCTGTTGCTTTTTTGTTTTCAATATTTTTAAATCCAGGTTGCATTAAAATGTTTCCAGTAAACACGGGTCTGGTTTGAATATTGTTTTCTTCAAGAAATTTTACAATGTCTAGTCGTTTAAATGGTGAACCTGGTTTAATTATAACGGGGAAGGCGAGCCACGCAGTTTCACTTTTTGGAGTTTGTGAAGGTAGGATAAAGTATTTGCTTCGTGTTTCCATGAACTTTAACAAATCTGAATAGTTTTCTTTTCGTTTTTTAAGAAATTCAGGGAGTTTTTTGAATTGAGCGAGTGCAAACGCTGAAGAAATTTCAAGTGGTAGAAAGTTATATCCAATTTCACTAAAAATAAATTTATTATCATAAGGAATTCCTCCAATCTTTCCTTTGAATCGATTCTTTAATAACTCTGAATTTGCTTTTTCACCAAAAAGTGATGATTGTCGACCCCACCCTCGGAGTACTACAAGTCGATCTACCCATTTTTTATCGTTTACACAAATCATCCCTCCACCTCCTGCACCGTTAATAATGTGTGAGCCGTAAAAACTGGTTATTGAAATATCTGAATACATTCCAGTTGGTTTTCCGTCGTACTTCGGGCCAATAGTGTCGCAAGAGTCTTCGATAAACCAAATATCATGTTTTTTAGCAAGTGCGGCAAACGCTTTCATGTTTGGAATATTTCCCATGAGTGAAGGAATCATCATTGCTTTTGTTTTTGGAGTAATTGCTTTTTTAACTTGCTCAAGACTGATGAGATATGTATTTGGATCAACGTCCACAAAGACAGGAGTTAAACCTTTTTGAATAATGGGAGCAACAACCGTTGCAAATGTAAGGATAGGAGTAATAACTTCCGACCCACGTGGAAGATTAAGAAGTTCAAATGCAAGTAAGTTAGCAGATGACCCTGAGTTAACCATTACTCCAAACTTTTTTCCAAAAAGTTTTGCAACTCTCGCTTCAAACTCCTTTGTTTTATCTCCAAGAGCTGTGTTTCCTTTAAGAACCTTAACGACTGCGTCAATTTCTTCTTGCCCGTGAACTGAGTATCCATAAGGAACTCGCATCTTATTTGTTTTTGTATCGCTCATATATGTTTATGTATTTATCCGATGATACTAACATTTTACTGTCTCCAAACAAAGTTTTGTGTATAATAGCGGTGCCTCAAATATAGTAGATATCTATGAATAATTTTTATAAAAATAAGAGAGTTCTTATTACCGGACACACCGGGTTTAAGGGTTCATGGTTAACTCAAGTATTACTCGGTTTTGGCGCTGAAGTTATAGGTATTTCACTAAAACCTCAAACGAATCCTAATTTATTTGACGAGCTAAAAATTGAAGGAAAGATTAAAAACTACTTTACAGATATCAGAGATTATTGTGAAATAAAAAAGATTTTTGAAGATGAAAAGCCGGAAATCGTTTTTCATTTGGCGGCGCAAGCAATTGTTCGAACTAGTTACTTAAATCCATTAGACACCATTTCATCTAATGTATTAGGAACTGCCCATATTTTAGAGGCAATTAAAGAAACGAATACTGTAAAATCTGCGGTCATTATTACAACCGATAAAGTGTATGAAAATAAAGAATGGCATCATGCTTATCGTGAAAATGATGCACTTGGTGGATATGATCCATACAGTGCGAGTAAGGCAGCAGCAGACATTGTAACTAATTCATTTATTCAATCTTTTTTTAATATTAAAGATTATGGAGTAAAACATAATGTACTTATCGCTATTGCTCGAGCAGGGAATGTAGTTGGGGGAGGTGATTGGGCAGAGTATCGATTGATTCCAGATATTATTCGATCAATTTACGAAACGAAAAGTGCAGTTGAAAGTCGAAATCCAAAAGCGATTAGACCTTGGGAACATGTACTTGAGCCACTTTCAGGTTATTTACTTTTGGCAAAAGGATTATATGAAAAAAACACCGAACTTTCAGGTGCGTGGAATTTTGGTCCTAACAATGAAAGTTTCGTCACCGTTGAAACGCTTATTAATGAAGCAATTAAAATTTTAGAGCAAGGTGAACACAGAACTGTTCCAGATCACTCTAAACACGAAGCCCATATTTTAAAGCTCGATATTAATAAAGCAGATGCATTACTAGGGTGGAAGCCAACCCTAACATTTAAGCAAAATTTAGACATGACATTTACTTGGTATAAGAATTACTATGCAAAAACTGAAAATATTGTAGAGTTTACCGACAATCAAATTAAAGAGTTTTTCAAGCTTAACTCAAAATAATACATATATATGAAAGTAGTAATCTTAGCCGGAGGATTAGGAACGCGACTTAGTGAAGAAACCCAAGTAAAACCAAAACCAATGGTTGAGATTGGTGGTAAACCAATTTTGTGGCATATCATGAAAATCTACTCTCATTACGGATATAATGAGTTTATTATTTGTTTGGGATATAAGGGTTACTATATTAAGGAATGGGTTAATAACTATTATCTTCATAATAGCGACGTTACTTTTGATACTGAAAAAAATACAGTTTGTTTTCACAAAAATAGAGCTGAGAATTGGAAAGTGACTCTGGTCGACACAGGCGATGCAACAATGACAGGAGGTCGTTTAAAAAGGATTCAAGAATATGTTGGAAACGAAACATTTATGCTTACTTATGGAGACGGAGTAAGTGATATTAATATTTCTGATTTAGTAAAATTTCATCAACAACATAAAGCTATTGCCACCGTTACTGTGGTAAGTCCAGAAGGAAGATTTGGAGTGGTGAATGTCGATGAAGAGGTCAAAGTAACTTCATTTAGCGAAAAAACAGATACAAAAAATAAAATCAGCGGTGGATTTTTCGTGTTAGAACCCACTGTTTTTGATTTTATTAATCATGGAGATGAAACCATCTTCGAAAAAGATCCTCTCGAGCAACTGGTAAATAAGGGCGAATTGAGAGCTTTTTATCACGAAGGTTTTTGGAAGCCAATGGATACACTTAGTGATAAAACAAAATTAGAGCTAATGTGGCAAAATGAGAATGCGTTGTGGAAGGTTTGGGAATAGTAAATAGTATGTAAAGTTAATTTAAATAAA
>JBBRPW010000002.1:0-35553 GCA_038227435.1 Minisyncoccia bacterium
CCCTAAACGATCTTCTCTAGCTTTTCGGAGTATCGACCCTCTGAGAGGCGAAGCTCACGCGTTAAGAGAAGCACCTGGGTAGTACGGCCGCAAGGCTAAAACTCAAAGGAATAGACGGGGACTTGCACAAGCAGTGGATTATGAGGTTTAATTCGATGATAAACGAAGAACCTTACCAGGGTTTGAAACCTAACTGTAAGCTTTAGGAAACTTTAGCCCCCGCAAGGCAGTTAGGCAGGTGATGCATGGCCGTCGTCAGTTCGTGGTTTGAATTGTTCCCTTAAGTGGGGTAACGAACGCAACCCCCGTTGCCTGTTACAAGTGTCAGGCGAGACTGCCCTCGTTTTAGTACATAATTTGTTTAATTAATTTCGAAAGAAATAATAAATAGATTGTGAATTAAAACGAGGGAGGAAGGTGGGGATGACGCCAGGTCAGCATGTCCCTCTGATATCCTGGGCTACACTCATAATACAATGGGTAGGTACAACACGATGCAATACCGTAAGGTGGAGCAAACCGTAAGAAAACTACCCCAAGTTCGGATTGAGGTCTGCAACTCGACCTCATGAAGCTGGAATTGCTAGTAATCGCGGGTCAGCCATACCGCGGTGAATACGTTCTCAAGTCTTGTACTCACCGCCCGTCAACTCAAGGAAATTAGGAGTACCCGAAATCTCACCTCGCGTGGGCCTACGGTAAGCTTAATGACAGGGAGTAAGTCGTAACAAGGCACGGGTAGCGGAAGCTGCTCGTGGATTAATTCAAAGTGAAACTGTTGTAGCCAAAAGCTCAACTTATCGCGTCGATATTGTGTATCTCGATCGAGTACATAATGAGTGGCCAGCACTCTAACACTGGACGACTGTAGGAAAGACTACAAAAGACAGCCGGATAGACGGCAGAACGGAACAAAATAAAGTTCAGTACGCAAGAAGCACCTTAACCGGTGCTTTTTGTTTTGTCGGGTATGTATGATTCTTTAATTTAAATAAAAAAATAAAATATGAAAAAGAAAATCCCGCAGCGATTTCTCGCTACGGGATTGGGATAGAGAGGGCGTTTTCGCCCAACTCTATTTAGGCCACCTTGATAGCGGTGGCGGGGTAGGGGTTTTTCATCACTCGCTGCTGGCGGCTGGTGATGTTACAGTCCATCTTCTTTTTGAGGTCCTCGAGGACCTTCTCGAGATCCGACTGAAGGCTGCCCTTCAGGACGTAGAGCTCGAAGATACCAGACCACCGATCGAGGTGGTTGTGGTGACGAGCCACAATGTTCGCACCGACGAAGATAGCGAAGCGCACCGAGCGCTCCTGGCCCAACTTGCCGTCAACATCGCTTGCGAACGAGCTACGGTCGTCGAGGTTCCAACGATTCCGCATCCAAGCCGACGTCGGCTCGAGGATGATCCGGGCCGGACGATTCCCGTGACCAGCGAAGTTCTCGATGACCCCGAACACATCGCGGAGCGAGTCGATGACGACCGGTGCCGCAGGCGCCTTGGGAGCGACAGGCTTCATCGCCACGGGGGCGATGCCGGCGATCTTCGAGAGACCGCCGCGGGTGAACAAATAGATTCCGTTTTCCTTCGGCAAAACGTGGGTGACGGCGCTAACGCCGCTGCCACCTTCGACCGGCTGAACGTCACGGCGATGCCGTGCTTGTTCAGTTCAGCGCGGAGATATCCGGCCTTGACCTTCAGGGTCGTAGGCTTGTCCGTCCCGTGAGGGATGATCAGACGGGTTGAGATCTCGTCGGCGCCTTCGCCAGTGAGGATCTCGACACTGCGCGAAAGCGCGAGGAACTTGACCTTGGCCAGAACGGCCAAGGGCTTGTTCTTCGAGGAGGCCACCTTGTCGGGAGCCGCCATCAAAGTGAGGGCGGGGGTCTGCTGCTCGGGCGTGGTCTGGACGGCGAGATTGAAGGCAGGGGCGAGGGTGTTCATGGGGTCGGGTCTAATGTCTCTTGTCCAAGGAGACGGATGTGAAGAAAAGCTTACCGGGACTCGGCAGCTACTAACTAGGTATATATAAGCACATATATATGTTTATGTCAAGTAGTAAACCACCCTCTTAAATCCTTGATTTCATGAATAATTTCTCATTATTGACATAATAGATATATGTGAGATAATTCTAAAAACACCCAACCAATCCTTCGGATCTTTGACATGAAATACATCCCCGGAGCAAAACAAAAAAAGTGTAATTTCATCGGCGGATTTTTTTTCGCCGTTATCGTTATCGTAATGATCTGGGACTTCAAATCTCGGGCGGTTACGAACTTCTGCAACTTCACCCTGACGCTGATCACTCAGCGTTAACAACCCCTCAAAACATGAAAATTTTGAAAACACTCAGCGCGATACTTGTCGCGCTCGTAGTATTAGTGGTCGCCCGTGTCTACTACATCAATGTAGTGAAACCCGGAGATCAGACAGCGACAGTGGTGGTTCATAACTATCCAGGCGGGGCTATCTCCGCACTATATTATGAAGCCGACGTTTTAACTCAATCGTCCAACCTCGATGACATCCGCGACGTCCTGCATAATGACGACGTCGCCCGGTATGTCGTTGTTTGGTCCAAGATGGGAGATCGTCATCAGATGTTTTTCCCACGTGGACAAAATGCATCGGATGCACTCGTCTACCTTCAACCGATCGAAGAAGAGGTCGAAGATGTTATCCCACCACGAAAGGAGATTAGCGCCCGGAGCGAAAAGGAAGAGTAGGTTCAATTCCTACACAAGCCAGCCTTAAGGTTTTCATACCTTATGCGCTGGCTTTTTTGTTGTTTTATGATAATTTTAGGTTCTTATACATGCGCGTGTAGCTGTTTTGGTAGTCTAAACGCGGAGGTAGAAGGAAGGATGGATAAAAGTTAAAATCAAATAATGCGCGTGTAGCTCAGTTGGTAGAGCAAACGACTGATACTCGTTAGGTCCCAGGTTCGAATCCTGGCACGCGCACACGAAAATACGCTATAATGTAGGCATGAATCCTCAAACAAATAGCACTCCTAATATGGGAGGCAACATGGGTAACATGGGTAATATGAATAATGCGGGCAACATGGGAGCAGAGAGCGATCAGTCAGTCGCAATTAGACGAGTGGTAACCATTGGTGCATTAATGGTTGGTCTCGGAATTATTATTTTAGTCGCTCAAAACTGGGCAAACTTACCAGCTTTTTTTAAGGTGGTTATTTTAATGGTAAGTATGATAGCAACATACGGAATTGGATATGCACTTCTTCAGTATCCATCGCTTAAAAGTGTAGGACAGGGAGTTGTATTTTTAGGTGCACTTATATTTGGTGCTAACATTTTTTTAGTAGCTCAAATTTATAATATTCAAGTTGAATGGCCAGACGGCTTTATGATTTGGATGTTTGGCGTATTTCTTACTCTGTATGCCGTGCCATTAAAAGCACTTCGAGTACTCGGTGTAATTTTAGCCATCTTAGGATTAGGAGGATATGTATTTGATTTCAGCGGAACATTAGTTGGAACTGCATCATATTACACATCAACATTTATTGTGGCTCTCTCAGTAATTACTATGTATGCAGCAGCGCACATTTTCCGAAAGCGATTACCAGCAGAACCAGTAGATTTCTATTAAAAGAATTTCATTCTTACTTCTATTTTTACAATTATTTAAACTCTTACTAATTATTATTTTATGAATTTATTTTACGGACTTGGATACTTAGGATTTTTATGGCCACTCTTTTTACTAGTCGGTGCCGGTTTTATTGTGGTGCGTTTTGTGATGGCACTTTTTGGTGTTCGAACAAAAACACAATTTGTTACTGACGAATCGGGAAAAGCAGTTATGGTTGAACCGAAAGTTCGAGGAATTTCAGGACATTTATTTAGATCAAGCAATGATGCTCTCTATCAAACATATATGTTTTTGGGAACAGCCTTTGTTGGATTATTTCTTTCAACTATTAACCGCTCACTCGGCTACCCACTAGGGTGGGAAACGGTGCAACTCTTGCTTACCATTTTTGTTTTAGCTATTGCATATCGATTTAAAGTATTCGTTCTACTTCCTGTTGGAATTGTTGGAATAATTAGTAGCGTATATTGGCACATGTACATTTGGACAGGCCAAACTAATACATCAGATATTTTAACTATTGTAAGTCTGGTGCTTCTTTCAGTGCTTATCTATGGAATTGGCCGATTGCACGATTCACAATTACTCTGGCGACGATACGGCATGACTTATGTATTTTTTGGATTAATTCCAGTTGGAATATATTTGTTTTTCATGTCATCTGAAACTGGAATTGCAAGATTAAATGAAATACTTTCAAATCACCATGTGTTCACATCATTTGGAGCAATGTTTTTAATTGTGCTTATTGCGCTTTTAATTGCCGTTACGTTTATCTTGGGAGCGATGAAAAAATTAATATCAATATTTGAATTAATTGTTGGATTTCTATTCTCATTTCTTACTCTTCTTTTGCCATTTTTCCCAACACCACTTGTAAGTATTGCTGCTCGAAATAATTCTGGATTTACTTCATATATCGTTTCAACACTTAATGCAAATGGATGGATTCTATTTATCATTATGAACATTCTACTTTTTGGATATTTAGTTGGTTGGATTCTCGTTGGATATTACAAGCGAGAAAGATGGGCTATCAACACAGGTTCAGGACTTTTTGCACTCTTTGTTATCATTAAATTCTTTAGCTACGCTCAAAGTTCAGCAGGACAAGCACTTACCTTAATTGTTGCAGGGCTTTTACTAATGATTCTCGGAGTTGGATTAAGCGTAGGGCGAACAAAATTATTAAAAAAAATGGATGCTGCAACTGGTGGAAATGGAATGGGAACAGCAGGAGGCATTGGAGTAACTCATTAATTATTAATCACTTTACTAAAATCTATGAATCCAAATAATAATACAAGTATTGGAGAAACGATGTCGAATCAAAGCATGACCGTAAAGTTTTTAATTGCGGTGGTTGCTCAAATTATTATTGTTTTTTTGCTCGTTGCATATAACGCGGCAATTGTAACAGGGGGAAAAACACTGTATGTGTCGGTGCTGCCTGTAGATCCAACGGACGTACTTCGAGGTGACTACGTTGTTACTCGACTTTCAATTTCACAAGCGTACCCTACTCAATTTAATGGAACTCCTCAAAATGGCGAAACCGTATATGTGCCTGTAAAACAAATTTCATCTGACGAATCATATATTTCTGGAAAAGTGGTGAAATCTGTAAATGATGAGGGAATGGGAATGGATGGATTAGCACACAGTGTGCCAGATGGAACAATTTACGTTAAAGGAACGGTGGTTGTTGGCGGAGCGGAGCAAGTTCCAAGTCCGTATGATCAGTATCCAGCATACGACCCATATGGAAGGAATGTTCAACCAATTAATTATCAACCCATAACTATTAAATATGGAGTTGAAAATATTTTTGTTGAAAAAGGAAAAGGAAATTTACCTTGGAATAAAAGGGTAGTTGCTGAACTTAAAGTAGGTAGTGGAGGAGTGGCACGAATTACAAAGTTGTTTGTTGACGGGGTAGAGTGGAAGTAGTTCAGCTTAAAGATTTCATACGGTCAAAAATCTGGCACCCTCCAGATTTTTGTGATACTATCAAAACTCACAAAAAAAGCCGAAAATATTGCATTTTAGGCATGAAATTTTAATAAATAAGTAATAAATAATCGAGAAATCTATGGAAAATGTTACCGCAAAACGAACGAAGGTAGTGGCTACAATTGGCCCCGCAACATCAAGTGTTGAGGCTCTTTCAAAACTACTCAAAGCTGGAATGAATATTATCCGAATGAACTTCTCACACGGAGATTTTGCGGAGCATCAAGAAAAAATTGATAACCTTCGAATTGCTGAAAAGAAAACAGGTCTAAAAGCGGCAACTCTTCAAGATTTAGCCGGTCCTAAAATTCGAACAGGAGAATTTTCAACTCCAACCGTTGAACTGATTAAAGGATCAACAGTTACCATTACAACTGAAACAATTGTAGGAGATGCAACTAAATTCTCAATTAACTACAAACCATTTCCAAAAGAAGTAGAGCTAGGAGGATTTGTGTTAATTGACGATGGAAAAAAGAAATTACAAATTACTGCCATTAAAGGAAATGAAGTTATCTGTAAAGTTATATTAGGTGGAATTACAAAACCTCGACGAGGAGTAAACTTGCCTGGTGCTCATCTATCAATTGCATCATTAACAGATAAAGATAAAAAAGATATTGCCTTTGGATTAAAAAATAAAGTTGATTTCTTTGCTTTCTCATTTGTGCGACGACCATCAGACGTGCTTGAACTTCGAGCCATCCTTGCAAAAGCCAAATCAGATGCAAAAATTATTGCCAAAATTGAAGATCAAGAAGCGCTTGATAATATTGATGAATTAGTTCGATTAGTAGACGGAGTAATGATTGGACGAGGAGATTTAGCCATTGAAATTGGAGCAGAAAACATGCCTGTTGCTCAAAAAATGATTATTAAGAAATGTAATAAAGCAGGAAAGCCTGTAATTACCGCAACTCAAATGTTGGAATCAATGATTAAAAATGCGACACCAACAAGAGCTGAAGTAAGCGATGTAACAAACGCTATTTTTGATGGAACAGATGCAGTGATGCTTTCTGAAGAAACAACACTTGGAGATTATCCTGTTGAATCAGTTGAATGGATGACACGAATTGCTAATAGTTGTGAAAAAAGTTATCCCGTTAAAACAATTTTCGGAAAAGAGCACACAGATCGAAGTGTAACCGACGCCATCGGAGCCTCAGCTGTACAAATTGCAAAAGACACCGGAGCAAAATTAATTGTAGCTCTTACATCAGAAGGTCATACCGTAAACATGATTTCAAGACATAAGCCAAAACATTATGTAATTGGCTTTAGTCAAAGTGCTCGAACGGTAAATCAAATGCAAATTAACTTCGGCGTAATTCCTGCCCTTTCTACAAAATTTTCTTCAATGACTGACATTATGAAATCAGTTCGAGAATTAGCTAAAAAGCTTAAATTAGGGGTTAAAGGGGATAAGGTGGTGGTGGTTTCTGGGAATGTGTTGGGGAAGGGAATTCCTTCAAATTCGATCGACATCGAGGTACTTTAGGGAATCTTTATGGTTTCTTAAGGAGAATTTTATCTCTAAGTCGCTATGATATAGTTATGAATATGACAATAAATACCAAAGGGGTTTATCAAATAAAAGACTCTGATCTATTTTTTGTTGCTAACAATACTGCTCCAGCATCTACTCAAAAGCAATATGTTTTAACAATCAAAGATCTTCCAGGAGACGATAAACCGCGTGAAAAACTTTTAGATTCTGGCCCTCATGTATTATCTACTCAAGAACTTCTTGCAATTGTTTTAACTACAGGAACAAAAAAAGAAGAGTTGTTGAGTATGAGCAAACGTCTCATCAAAGATTATGGCGAAAAAAATATCATGACTGAAACTGATGCAAAAAAAGTTTCGGTTGAGTACGATATTCCACTAGTAAAAGCTTGCCAAATTGTTGCATGTGCAGAACTTGGAAAACGTTTTTATAAAAAACCCGAAGTAGGCCTTGCGGTAATTCGAACTCCTAAAGATGTGTTCGATCACGTACGTGATATGAGAGATCTTCCAAAGGAGCATCTCCGAGGTATTTATCTCGATACTCATAATAGAGTAATTCACGAAGAGTATATTTCAATTGGAACAATTAATTCAAATATTGTTCATGCACGGGAAGTATTTCGGGCTGCAATTGAATATAATGCGGCAGCTATTGTATTAGTGCATAATCATCCTTCAGGAATTGTTACTCCAAGTGATGCCGACTTTGCAATTACAAATCAACTCATCGCTGCAGGGCGAATTGTCGGAATTAATGTACTCGACCACATTATAGTTACTAAAACTGAGTACCAAAGCATCGAGGCAGAATACTAATATCAAAAACTAATCTCTATTTTTATACGTATATGGGAAAAATTTCTGTTGTAGCAACACCAATTGGAAACTTAGAAGACATAACACTTCGAGCAATTCGAATTCTTAAAGAGTGTGAAATTATTTTTGCTGAAGATACACGTCATGCTCGAACACTTTTAAAACATCATGGAATTACAACCGAAGTTCGAAGTTACCACGCTCATACTTCGCTTGAAGGTTTAGAATCTATTTTAGAGTTGGTAAAGGGTGGAAAACATATTGCACTTATTACGGATGCAGGAACTCCTGGAATTTCTGATCCGGGAAGTGAATTGGTTCGTGAAGCTCGAAGACAAATTGAGGGAGTAACAATTGAAGCAATTCCTGGAGCGTCAGCAATTACTGCAGCGCTTTCTGTTGCTGGTTTAATTACAAAAGAGTGGACATTTTTAGGATTCTTGCCTCATAAAAAAGGACGAATGACATTAATGAATCGAATTGCTGCAGCAGATGATATGGCTATGATTTTTTATGAATCTACGCATCGAATTACAAAAGCGTTGCAGGAATTGGAAGAGGCTTTTAATGAACGTGCAAAACAGTTTCCAAATTCAAAACCAAAGCGAGTAATTATAGTTCGTGAAATCTCTAAAATGTTTGAAGAGGTAATTGATGGAACGGTGGGTGAGGTAAGAGAAGTATTAATGAAGGATGTGAAGAAGCAGAAGGGGGAGTTCGTGGTGATTGTAGAGTAATTCGATTTTCCGTTTCAATACCAATATGAGTTAGTTAAAGTACCTAGTTCAATTAGGACGTTTTATACACTCAAGGTTATAACCGTGAATCTTTATGCAAAAGCGTCAACATACAATACCCAAATGTTATCTCGAAAACTTTATTGATAAAAAAGGTTTTTTGTGGGTATTAGATACTAAAAATAATATATTTAAAATCAAACCAGAGAATATATTAGTTGAGAATCATTTTTATACTATCAAGCTAAAGAACGGTGATAAAAATCTTATAGTGGAGGATACTCTATCAAAGATTGAGGGAGCTTATGCAATAATATTCAAGGAAAAAATATCTCAAGATCAGTTTTTAACTGATCAAGAGCGTGCAAAAGTCTCAGTTTTTTATGCCGCTCTTTTACTAAGGACAAGACCCTATCGGGAAAGCATGAGAAATGCCCTAACTAAACTCAAGACTAATATGGAGGAGTGGAAAAAACAATTTGAGATGATTCCTGAATCTCAAAAAATAACCTCAACAATTTCTAGTTCTGGAAATACTATTAATATGGAGGAACTTGATTCATACCTCGATAATTTCGACCAAGAACATTCGGCAAATGTTCTTTTACATCTTCCTGACGTAGCCCAAATTATTTTTAATATGAAATGGTCTATATTAAAGAGCTTGGGAGACGACTTTGTTACTTCAGATGATCCATTGGTACTTTTAAGACCAGAGGCACTCAAAAAATATGGATCTAAAGCTATAGGTAGTCAGCCAGGGTTAAGGTACGAAGACGTAGAAGTAACATTATCGCTATCAAAGAACCGCTTTTTATTAGCGGGCTGGATTCTTGAAGAGGATTCTTATCTGGAAGTAGATAATGATATGGTCCGGCAGATGAATCACCGGACCGTAATCCGATCATCCGAAAGAATAATAACTTCCTCAGAAACTCAAGCTAAAGTCATAAGAGATAGGTATACTGAAACTGTATATGAAAAAAATTAATCTCGAAGAACTGAATAATGAAGACCTATGGCTCGGATATGCCGATATTCAACAAGAACTTAAAAAGAGAGGTCTGGTTAGAACAAACAACATAGTTGGTGAACGTGGTGAGTTTTTAGCTATTGAAACTTATAACTCAATAAGCGGATTACCAAACCTACAAGCTGCTCCAGAAGGAACTCAAAATGTAGATGCTCTAAGTAGAAAAGGAGAAAGATATAGTATTAAGACTATAAGTGAACCTGGGAGTACAACAGGTGTGTTTTATGGTATTGGAGAAAAAGATGATGGGAATATTCCTGAAAAGAAATTCGAGTACGTGATTATTGTTCAACTGTATAAAAATTACAGACCTAAGAGAATATTAGAGGTAACATGGGAACAGTTTTTAAAACATAAGAAATGGCATAGTACTATGAGAGCTTGGAACCTCAGTGTTACCAAAGCAGTGCTTTCAGATGTAAAGATTATTATGAATTCGGAGTCGATCAGAGAAGAATAAAGATTGACAAGTAAACGTACGTTCACCTATACTATAGATATGAAAAAGGGAGATCAATATGGAGAGTATAAAAATAACATAGGTCGCTTCTACAGTCGTAACCGACGTGTACCTACGTACAGTGAAATTATGGACCTTTGTGGCTTTGCATCTAAAAATGCTGCATCTAAATTGGTGCACAAATTAATTGATGATGGATTCCTCGATAAAGATGTAACTGGAAAAATTATTCCATCTCAAATTGATTCTCCAATAAAAGTGCTCGGTGTTGTTGAAGCTGGATTCGGCGCTCCTGCTGAAGAAGAAGTGTTGGATACGTTATCGCTCGACGAATATTTAATTGATAATCGGGAAGCTACGTACATGCTCGAAGTAAAAGGAGATTCAATGATTGATGCGGGAATTATTGAAGGCGACATGGTCTTGGTTGAGCGAACACAAGATTATCATTTAGGTGATATTGTCATTGCAGAAATTGATGGACGATTTACCATGAAATATATTCGAAAAACAGGAAGTGTAATCTGGCTCGAACCCGCCAACAAAGCCTACAAGCCTTTGTATCCAACTGAAGATTTAAAAGTAGTGGCAGTGGTGAAAGCGGTCATCCGTAAGTATTCATAAAATAATAATGGAATTAAAATCCAACCAACAACTGTTGAATGAACAGACGCCTTTAGCTGTGCATTCATATCGAAAATGTATTCTCCATGTTGATGGCGATTCTTTTTTTGCATCATGCGAGATTGCTCACAATCCTCAGCTACGAGGGAAGCCTGTGGTGACCGGATGGGAAAGAGGAATTGCTACCTCACTTACCTACGAAGCAAAAAAATTAGGAGTAGTTAGAGGAATGAAAGTATCAGACATCAAAAAGTTTTTTCCTCAAGTAATTGTCATGGCCTCTCACTACGAACTTTACTCTCTGTATTCACTTCGAATGTACAGCATTGTTCGTCGGTACACTCCTGATATTGAAGAATTTAGTGTCGATGAATGCTATGCAGATTTAACTGGACTTCGTATTGTCCACCACTCTACATACGAAGAAATTGCTTTAAAAATTAAACACGATTTAGAAACCGAACTCGGTATGACATTTTCAATGGGAATTGGTCCTAATAAAACAATTGCAAAATTAGCCTCGAAATATAAAAAACCATCGGGTTTTACTCCGGTTCCCGCAAAGCGCGTCCATATCTTTTTAGATGGCATGCCTGTTGAAAAAATTTGTGGAGTAGGTCCAAGCACCACTGCTCAATTTAATAAGTTGGGAATTAAAACAGCTCTTGATTTAGCTAAAAAAAATATGGCGTGGGTCGATGACAATTTAAGTAAACCCTTTAGAGAAATTTGGGCGGAACTCCACGGTGAATTTATTTTTAAATTAAAAACAGGAAGTGTGCCCGACTACCAATCGATTATGAAGGCTCATACCTTTATTCCAACTCAAGACAAGGAAGTTGTATTTAGTGAAATATCCCGCCATATTGAATCGTTATGTATTCGATTAAGGAAATATAAGTTAGGAACGAGTGTTGTTTGCTTATCAATTAAAACTCAGTCGTTTAGTTACAAAAATGTTGATTTATTATTGCCGCGTCCTACTGCAGTACCTGAAGAGATTTTGCCTCACTTAAGATTAAAGTTTGATTCCTTGTGGAAAAGTTCAATTCAAGGGAAACATATTATTCGAGCGTCGAGTATTACCCTGGGACATTTGGTAGACATTACAGCCAGACACGAAGATTTGTTTGGAGCATCAAGTAAAGCGGAAAAATTGTATGACGTGTATTCTGCAATTGACTCTTTAGCGGGAAAGTTTGGAAGAGGAACAGTGTTTTTAGGATCGAGCTTTAATGCATCTGAGGCCGCAGTAAAAGATTCAAAAAAGATGGGAACGTATCACAAGAAAAGGAATTTAGATATTCCGATATTGGGGTGGGTGAGTTAATTGCTAAGATTTTTTTTATTTAAAGTTAAAATAAAAGTAACTCCCGTGTCTTTGATTGAGTTTGTGAAATTAATAGTTCCATTGAATCGATTTTCAATAATCGATTTAGCACCATACAAACCAATACCTAAACCCCCGGTATTTTTCTTTGTAGTAAAAAACGGATCAAAAATCTTTTCACAAATAGTTAGAGGTATCTTCGGGCCATTATTAAATATTTCTATAAAAACCTCGGTATCATTTTCATATGTCTTAACACGAATAGTTTTATTCTTTGAAATATCATGCAAGGCATCAATACTGTTGCATATGATATTTTTAATGATTTGGTAAAAACAAAGTTCATTTCCAAAAATGGTCGAATTACTTTTTTCAGTAAACATAATTTCAATATTTAAATTATCAGTTCTGTATTTTTCAAATCTAATCAATTGTTCAATAGAATGGTCTATATTTAAGTCTATTTTTTCCTCTTCTTGTTTTACACTATTACTAAAGGCACTAAAGAAACTAGTAATCCTTTGTAGTGCAATTCCTACTTCAGATAAATGATTTTTAATACTAGGTACATTACTTTCCTCGATTTTTTCAACATAAAATTTAAGAGAAGTAAAAGGACTTGCTATATCGTGTAATATTTGAGAAGCTTTTTTACCGTATGAAATAATTTGCTCATCCCTTCTCAATCTTTCTTGTTCGGAAACCTTAAGCTCTAAAGTTCTTCTTTCTACAATAAATTCTAGATTATCCCGCTCTTCCTTTATATTGTCTTCTGAAATGATCAACTTTTTAAGTATCTTGTCTTTCTCTTTGTTAACTAACCAGGAGAGACTCATAACGCCACAAAAGATAATACTGTAGGTGATAGTGTCTATTATTTCAGGATTTTCTAATCTCCAGTTATTATCTATAGGACCAGCTTTAATTTGATAGTAACCAAGTGTAATGATAAAAAGAGTTAGAAAAGCTGTCATTAATAAACCTGATCTTGTTCCCAAGAGAACACTAGTGATTATAATCACCAGAACATATGAAAGGGTAACTGTGGGGACATCGAACCCCCAATAAATAGCGGTTGTTAAGCTACCAATTAAATATGTCCCTATTAATAACATAGAAGATAAAACAACCAACTTCTTCTTGGTTAGATAAATACAAAAAAGAAATAACAGTAGGAGAGTTGAAAAAATTTGTATCGTCACTCCATGGTAGGCATAACCAGCAACTATTTTTTTATAAATTACTAGAAAAAATAATCCTCCGACTATATAGGTTGATATCTTTAGAACAATCAACATCACATGCTCTTTGGAATCTAGAACCTCGGTAGTATAAGTAGGGAAACGAAAACACTTATTCCAAACATTCCTCACGAGTGTTGCAACAAGCGTTTTCATTTGATGTTAGATTTTGTTTAAATTTAACTTTCTAAGTTTTTCGTCCATAATTTTTATTTCGCACACCCACTAATAATTGTACTCCGACCGAGTACTTTCTAATATTACTTTTTATTACATTAAATTTATTAAAAAAATAGGTAGAGTTTTGATAAATTAATTTTCAATCATATATCCATGACCTTGAACAGTTTTAATTACTTTTTGTTTTGAATCTCTGATTTTAAGTCTTAAGTTTCTAATATGGGTCTCTACTGTGTTTGAAAATGGATCAAGTGTCGAGTTCCAAACTTTTTCCATAATTTGAGTCCTCGTAACTAAACTCCCTTTTTGTCTTCCCAAACACTCAAAAATTCCGAACTCTTTTCGTGTTAGTCTAATTACTTTTTCTCCTTTCATAACTTTATGCTTCGTAACGTCTATAGTGTAATCTTCAACATGTAATATGTTCGGTGTTATTTCATAAGGTCTGCGAAGTATTGCTTTAATGCGTGCAAAAAGTTCCGAAAAAGTAAAAGGTTTTACAATGTAGTCGTCAGTTAATTCTAACAGATCAACCTTATGATCAACCTCAGATCTTATCGACATTAATATTATTTTGGTATTTTTCTTACTATTTCGAATATCCTCTGCCACCTGCTTACCGGTTTTTGTAGGTAGACCACTATCAAGTAATATTAGGTCATAATCTTGAGTTCGAGCAGCATATGATCCTTTGGCTCCATCATCAGTATCATCGACATTGTACCCTTCACTTCCCAAGGCAACTCGCAACATGTTTCTAAGTGAACTATCGTCTTCAATTATTAAAATTCTCATCTTAGTATAAGTTAATTTTTAATTCCTCTTATATTTTAAAGGACACCCCATCAAACAACAATCATAATCTTTAACAAATCTTTATCTGTGTTGAGGAGAGGGAAATATTTATTGGAAAAGGCAAGTTTTCACTCTAAAAATTCGTAAACAAATTTTTTGGAGGGGACTAAAAAGCTATACACATCCTTACCAATTTTGAGGGCTATTGCATCCATTTCATTTTTATTTCCTCATACTAAATTTGGTCGCTTTTTCTTTTTTACTTTGGTGGTCAATGCTAAAATTCGTAAGATTATTTTTTAATATATTGTCGTCGAAGTCTCACTCTTGAATTGCTCTAAATCTGGGAGTTCCAGGTACATTTAAGGGAGGCACTATAGTAAAAAAGATCAATTCATCATTATTAACAGCGAATTAGTACAAATAGACATAGTACAAATTAGTTATTTCATCAAAATATAGAGCATATGAACATAAACATCACCAAGGCAGACGGGTCTAAAATGCCCTTTAATGCCGATCTGATCAACCGATCAATCGAGAGAGCTTGTTTCGGCTTACCCGACCCTATTTCAATGGTTACTCAAATTGCCACTGAAACCTCTCTTACCTTGTATGATGGAATAACTACTGATGAAATTGATCAAGCTACCATTGGCGCTGCCATTCAAAACGTTCGTGAAGACATTAAATACGATAAGGTAGCTACACGAATTCTGCTTAAAACCATATACCGCTCGGTAGTGGGTGATTACGACAAAGACAGCCGACAAGATTTAAAGGAAAAGCATAAATTGTCCTTTATAAATTTTGTAAAGGACAATGTGTCCCTTAAGCGCCTCGATACTCGGATGGAAGAAAAGTTTAATTTGGAAGAATTAGCAAATGCCCTCGACATTGAACGAGATGAATTATTTCAATATGCCGGCCTCTCAGGTTTCCTAAACAGGTATTCATTAAAGGATCCACATACTCAATCTACAAAAGAAACTCCTCAGTATTTTTTCATGCGCGTAGCCATGGGACTTTCATACAACGAAGAAAACCCAACACGGCAAGCCAAACTGTTCTACGACAAAATGAGTAGGTTTGAATATATTGCGGGAGGTTCAACTAACTTAGGCGCCGGAACTCCAAAGCCACCACTTTCAAATTGTTTCCTTCTTGAAATTCACGATGACATGGGGCACATTGCAAAATCTGTTTCAGATGTTCTCATGCTTTCAAAAGCATCAGGTGGAATTGGTGCATCAATTACAAAACTTCGAGCGGCAGGATCGCCTTTAATGAGTAATAACGGAGTGTCTACTGGGCCTACACCATTTGCAAAAATTATTGACACTGCAATTCGAGCCGTACAACGAGGAGGAAAGAAAAAAGGAGCACTGTGTTTTTACATGGAAAACTGGCACGTTGATTTTCCTGAATATATTGATTGGCGTCATAATGCGGGCGACGACTACATGCGAATGCGAACAGCAAACACAGCGTGCTTCCTTTCAGATGAATTCATGAACCGCGTACAGAATAAACAAATGTGGTACATGTTTGATCCAAAAGAAACTCCTGATTTAAATGAATTATACGGACAAGCTTTTAGTACACGGTACGCTGAATATATTGAAATGTCAGAAGCGGGAAAACTGCGAACATTTAAAAAAGTTCCCGCTGAAGAACAATACCGAGCTATTTTAAGTTCTCTTCAATCAACATCGCATCCATGGCTTGTATGGAAAGACAGTATTAACGTTCGAGCAATCAACAATAATACGGGAACAATTCACATGTCGAACTTGTGTACAGAAATTTGTTTGCCACAAGACATTAACAACATTGCAGTATGTAACTTAGGGTCTATTAATGTTTCAGCACACATTCTTAAAAAAGAAGTGAATTGGTCACGACTTGAAGAATCAGTTCGATTAGCGGTAAGGCAACTCGATAACTTAATTGATATCAACACCCTTCCTGTAATTGAGGCACAACGATCAGATCAAGAAAACCGTGCGGTAGGACTTGGAATTATGGGATTGGCCGACACTTTTGAACAATTAGGAATTGCATATGACACCGAGCATGCCTACGACTTTACCGACCGTCTCTGTGAATTTATTAGCTACATGGCCATCGATGAAAGTGCAAACTTGGCTCAAATACGAGGATCATATAAAAACTTTGAAGGGTCACGATGGTCAAAAGGAATGGTTCCGGTAGACACAATTGCAGAACTTGAAAAGGAGCGAGGAATGCCTGTAACCGTAGATAAATCAAGTAAACATAAAGGACTAAACTGGGATTTGCTCCGAGCTAAAGTGAAAAAGGGAATGCGAAATGCAACTCTTATGGCGATTGCACCGAATGCAAACATCGGTTTGCTCGTTGGAACAACTCCTGGAATTGATCCACGATTCGCTCAAGTATTTTCACGAAGTAAATTCTCTGGAAAATATTTAGACGTAAATCATAACTTAGTAAAAGATTTAAAAAATATGGGATTGTGGGAAAAAGTTAAAGAATTAATTATTGAAAAACAAGGAGACATTTCAGACATTGCTGGAATTCCTGAACACCTTAAAGCAATTTATAAAACATCGTTTAATACATCTCCATACGGATTCATCGAAGTAGCGGCACGTGCACAAAAGTGGATTGATCAAGCCATCTCACGAAATATGTATTTAGATACACGTGACATGGACGATATCATGAAGATTTATTTATCTGCATGGCAAAAAGGATTGAAGTCTACGTATTACTTGCACATGAAGCCACGTCACACCGCAGAGCAGAGTACAACAAGTGTAAACAAAGCCGAGCAATTTGGTAAAAAGGGAATTGGAGCATTTGCATCAACAAGAACAACAATGCCTCCGGCCGAAGTTTCAGTGCCCTCATCAATTCAACAACAAGATTTACCACAGCCGGTAATGGTGCCAGTACAGAAACCTCTAGAAGAGCAAGCGTACGATCAGCCTAAAAGTGTTGGAAAAGGTGCAGGATTTGGAGCCGTAATGACAGCTCCACAATCAAGCGTTGTTGAACCAAGTATGCCGGTTACAAATGCAAGTGTTGTGGCAGGTGCTGGGCCATTTGCTCAGGTACAAGGGGCAACAACTGAAACATTATTTACTCAGCCCGAACCCATTGCCCCTGTAATGCAATCAGTGGCGAATGCTGGCTCAGCTCAACCAATTCAATCTGTTCCAGTTGCAGTAGCTCAATCACAAACAAATTCAGGCGCAGTAAATAAACCGAAATACAATTTACTTCCGCAAACCGATCCTGCCCTCGAAAACCAGTGCGATAGTTGTCAATAAAGAAAGACAATTCTGTCCTTTATAAAAGCTTTATTTTTAAAGCTAATTAAAGGGGATAAATAAAAAAACTTTATTTATTTTAGGTGTATAGTATTGATACTAATTATTAATTAACTTTTACATATATGTTGTTAGGAAAAGCCACACCAGATGATATGAATTTGCACCCATTAAGATACCCATGGGCGTATGATTTATATAACCAAGCAGTTCGAAATTCATGGTTTCCACATGAAATTGCTTTGGGAGAAGACTTGCGAGATTTTCAGGCAATGTCTCCTGATGAACAGCAAGCAGTTAAGTTTTTGATGGCTTTTTTCAATCCAGCAGAACTGATTGTAAACCGATCACTTGCTCTTGGTGTGTATCCATATGTAAAAGCACCCGAAGCGCACTTGTACCTAGCAAGGCAAATGTTTGAAGAAGCAAACCACTGTGTGAGCTTCGAATATGTACTTCAAACATTCAACTTCGATCGAAATTCTATTTTCAATTTACACCTCGACACTCCTTCAATGAAAGCCAAAGAAGATTTCATTGCAAAATACGTTACTCGAATGACAGAACAGTCACTCGACATTGAATCAATCTCTGGAAAACAAGATTTTATTCGAAACTTGATTGCTACAAACTTGGTGATGGAAGGAATTTGGTTCTACAGTGGATTCATGGTGGCACTTTCATTCCGACAACGAAATCAACTTCGAAACTTCGCCTCAATGATTAACTGGGTACTTCGAGATGAAAGCTTACATCTTAAATTCGGTATTAACTTAATTACAGAAATTCTTTCAGAAAATGCTGATGTGGTAACTCCAGCTTTCGCCGATGAAATTCGAAGCATTATTATCCAAGGAGTAGAACTTGAAGCAGCCTATAACCGAGATTTATTCCCACGAGGAATTTTGGGATTAAACGCTGATTACGTTAACCAGTACGTGCAATATGTTGCCGATAGACGATTAGAGGAACTTGGATTTGAAAAACATTTTAATGTATCAAACCCAGCAAAATGGATGACTGTAACTGACACGTATGAACTTGTAAACTTCTTTGAAATGCAAAATACAAGTTACGAAGTAAACTCAACCGCATCAAGTGCGGCAGTAGCAACTCCAGCTCCAACTGTGTAATACATTTAGCTCAAAACTAATTTCTCGGCACTCAATTCCTCACTTTAATTTATGACACTCGGAACTCATGCAATTGTAGGAGCAACATTAGGCGCCATTGCGGGAAATCCTGCGGGCGCTTTTGTTATTGGCTTCCTCAGTCATTTTTTACTTGATGCAATTCCACACTGGGATTACAAGCTCGGTTCATTTGAAGAACCGGCCGTGGGAGTAAGTAAGTTAGAAACAAAAGTTCATTTTAATAAGACCTTTATCAAAGATTTATTCAAAATTAGCCTCGATGTGCTTATTGGAATTATCGGTGCGAGCATAATTGCATATTTTGCTACAAAAAATATTGGAGGATTATTTGCGGCTGCAAATATAACACTTCTTTTTTCAGTTGCATTTGGTGCAATCGGGGGGATGTTACCCGACCCACTTCAGTTGGCTTACTATGTAATGAAAAGGGAACCACTTACTTCACTTCAAAAGTTCCACATATGGATTCATACAGACATTAGATTAAAGGGAAGCACACAAAAGGAGATTTTGGGAGTTATTTCTCAAATAGTACTCGTTCTTATTGTTTCTTCTTTATTTCTTCTTTATTTAGTCTCTATTTAAAATTTAGATCAATTTTATCTGACTTTGTTTTTTAAAAATTTCTGGTACGGTTAAATATGGCTAAAATATCTTTATTTGGATGGGCAGGAACGGGTACCTCGAGTTTGGCAAAATCATTAAGTTCTCAACTCGGAATCACCTCGCTTTCAGCGGGAAATTTTTTTAGATCAATTGCTGATAAGCAAGGAATTAATCTACTTGATTTAGAGGAGCATGCAAAACTCGACACAACAATTGACGTCAGGGTTGAAGAAATGATTAAGGAATTCTCAAAAAATAATACAGACTTTGTAATCGAAGGACGTCTTTGTTGGTTTTCAGTACCCGACTCATTTAAAATTAAATTAACTTGTAATGATGAAGAACGGATTCGAAGAGTGTCAGTACGAGAAGGAAAAACCAAGGAATTAGTAGAACACGAAACAAAAACAAGAGAAAAATTGGCTATTTCGCGCTATTTTGAAATTTTTGGCATCGAAAAAGTTGATGATGATATTCATTTTGATGCAATCTTAGATACTACCTCAATGAATGTACATGAAATGACCGAGCGGGTGATCGATATATTGAAACATAAAAGAGTGATATAATTTCCTCATAATGCGTGGTGATCTCTCATACAATCAAAAAAATAAAAGGCCAAAATCTGCCTTGTTTAAGAATGCTCGAAAATCGTTTCAAAAATATTTTATTCCACACGAAGGGAATAATCATCACCCTCATATTTTAAGGCAAGCGGCTTTTTCAGGCTTCGCTTTTTTAATTATGCTTGTGTTTGCATTTAGTACCTTTCAAGTTTTAATTTTCAAAAAAACTAATTTAACTGCTTTTATTTTTCCTGAGGTCTTAACTCAAATGTTAAATCAAGACCGGTCTCAAAATAATTTAAATACACTTACGGTAAATCAAACGCTTGTTCGCGTAGCTCAGGCCAAAGCAAATGACATGGCCAAGTATGGATATTTTGCCCACGTAAGCCCTGAGGGAAAAGAGCCGTGGTATTGGTTTGATCAAGAGGGATATAGTTATAAATATGCTGGGGAAAACTTAGCGGTAGATTTTACCGATTCAATTGATGTAAACCAAGCATGGCTCAATTCGCCAACCCATCGAGCTAACTTACTTAATACTAAATTTACTGAAGTGGGGGTAGCAATGGCTAAAGGAATATATAATGGTAGAGAAACTATTTTTATTGCGCAAGAATTTGGTGCACCAAAAAATGTTGATATAACTACTGCGGCACCAGTAGCTGAATCAGCAACAACGCAACCTACCGAACCTGTACAAGACGCTGCATATATACCTCAGCCACAAAAAACAGTAGTAGCCACAGCACCAAATCAAAATTCAGTTAATTCAAGTGGAAACAAGATAAACCCAGCTGTTAAAGGAGTCGAAGTTAACAATCAAGTGGTGACCAATAAAACAAACACTAAGCCGGTTGTATATACAGAAAACAAAACTGCTACTTCTTCACAAATAGAAGAAAGTGGAATAATTACAAAAGCAGAGCGAATCGCTACCAACCCAAAACGAATGATGGCGCTCGCCTACAGTTTAATAGGGGGCTTAATTCTATTTGCCCTCATATTATTATTCGGAGTTGAGCGACACCGACACCATCACTCAATGTATGTGTACGGATTAATGCTTCTCCTTCTAATGTTTTCACTTCTTATTTTCTTCCAATCATTTATCGCTACTTCAGGAAGTATTGCCGGATAATTTAGCGCTCGTAGGCTTTACTGCTATAATTTATATATGAATAATTTAATCCACGCCGATTTGTTTTTTTTCGTTACAACTATTGTGGTAATTGTTGTCGGTCTATTAATCGCTGTTCTTATTGTGTATGTTCTCATTATTCTTAATAATCTGAAAAAACTTTCAGAGCGCCTTAAGAAAGAGGGAATTGAAATTGTGGATGAATTTAGTGAATGGCGTGAACGAGTATCAGAGGTTGGAAGAAATGGCTTTGGAATCGGATCTGCCATCGCTTTCTTTTCAAACTTATTCAAAGGAAAAGTAAGGCCAAAACCACTTCATAAAAAGAATAAAGTAGTTATTGAAGATGAAGACAACAGCGGTAATGAATAGTAGAATAAATATAGGTCAGTAACTTTGCAGGTATACTTTTTTAAAAAGTTCGGTTATCTTCATTTATAATTAATTAAAATTTAAACAAAAACATGTCAAGCAAAAAAACTACAAATAGTAAGGGAGGCGTTGCAGCTCCAATTGGAATTGCAGTAGCAGCACTTGCTGGAATTGCCGGAGCTTACTTTTTATACGGATCAAAAGACGCTAAACATAATCGAAAGCAAGTAAAAGGATGGGTAGTGAAAGCTAAAGGAGAAGTAATTGAGCGATTAGAAAAATTAAAAGATGTAACCGAAGAGGACTATCATATGGTAGTTGATACGGTAGTCTCAAAATACCAAGCTCTTAAAAAAGGAGAGCCTGATCAAATTGTACAGCTCGTAAAAGAATTAAAAGGATATTGGAATAATATTCGAAAAGATGTTGCCTCAAAAACAAAAGGAAGTGGAAAGGCAGTTACTAAAGCCACAAAAACAATTAAAGCTGCAGCAAAAAAAGCAGTTGCTGAAGTAAAGAAGGCAGCTAAATAATTTTTCAAATATTTATATAATCTTTTGGCTTTCTTAATGCCTGTCATGGTATTTTGAGAGTGTCCTAAGTTGTGATAAGAATGGTGTATGAAAGACTCTATTAAAGGTTCAAATAAAGATTCCAATAAAGACACCTCTTGGGAAGCTGTTTCTGCCTGGTACGACACCCTACTCTCAGGTGAAAATACATTTCAAAATAAAGTAATACTTCCTCACGTATTACGCCTTCTAGAGCCAGTAGCGGGTAAAAAAGTGCTCGACATTGCTTGTGGTCAGGGTTATTTTTCATTTGTGCTACATCAAGAGGGAGCTGAGATAGTTGGTATTGATGCATCTCCAAGCTTAATTAAATTAGCAAATGAAGAGCGCGATACTAATGACAAGGTAAAAAACAAAAAAACAATTTCATTTGAGATTCGAAAAGGAGATGATCTACACGGAATCGATACCGAAAGTTTTGATGCGGCGATTATTATTTTAGCCATTCAAAATATTAAAAATGTTGGTGGGGTATTTGCTGAAGCAAAACGAGTCTTAAAAAAAGATGGATCAATGATTATGGTGCTCAATCATCCATCATTTAGAATTCCACAGCATTCAGATTGGATATATCGCGAAGCAAGAGGGAATATGGAAGCAAAACAATCAAGAGTAATTGATACTTATATTTCTGAAAAAGAATTAGAAATTATTATGAACCCCGGCGCACTTATTAAAGATCAGAAAACAACGGTTTCATTTCACCGCCCCCTTCAATATTTTACAAAAATGCTTGCTAAACACGGTCTCGGTATTTCTCGCTTAGAAGAATGGAATTCTCATAGAGAAAGTGAGCAAGGTCCACGAAAAGAAGCAGAAGATAAAGCTCGAAAAGAAATTCCAATGTTTATGATGATTGAGGTGAAGAAGTGGTAATTATTATACGATTGAGTTGTGGTAGTGATCTATATAAATGAAAAGAGACAACCATTTAAGCTTGTCTCATTTTTCTTTCTATGAAAGTGTAATAAAAAATATTTTTGTAACATGACATATATTGTCTTTTTTGTACAAATCAATTTTTCAATAAAATTATTTATCCAGTATTTTGGACAAAAACCCAAACCAATCGAAACAAATTTGTTTCGAACCAATTCTAGCTTTACCGACCAATAATCCTAGTCCTTCCGAAGAAGTTTGTGGTTAAGTGGTGAGTACACTGAGATCCAGTTCAGCTTTCCGTTTTGATTCATAACGTAAAGCATGCGTCCTCCCAAAATATTGAAAACAACATTAACGTGAGTTTTTGTCGCAACAAGTATTCGAAGGCCGTTCTCGTGAGTCTTTGAAGGAGACCATTCCTGGGTGAGCGGACGAAGGCTCATACCAAATCGATTGATGTCCTCATCTTTCACTTTGGTAAGGTACTGCGGAGGCTTAAAGAAAAAGCCAGGCACAGCATTCCAGTGAAGGTAGAGGCCATCATGGGTGGCATATAGACCTATGCACGGTCGGCATTCATTCTCTCTCCACCAATGGCGGAGAAAATCACGATTAGCAATATGATCATAGTGCTCAGGATCCAGCTCGATAGGTCCGGGATGGACGTTCAAGGTTACTTTCATTATTTACTGTTCTATTGTGGCCTTTCGGCCGGGTTTTTGAGGTACAGAAGTGTGGGTACTTGGATTCGCCACGCCGAATAAAACAATACAATATATTGTTATTTTGTCAATAATAGCGAAACTGAGAACTTTTTTAGTGATTTTTAATTAACTTCGACCTAACAAACGTTTGAAGTATTTGAATACACAATATTCTTAGCCAAAATAATTCCACTAATTAATAGCGCTGCCGCTACAAAAAATAAATATGGAAGTGTGGTGTAGCTTAATATAATTGCACCAAGGAGTGGTCCGATTACAAACGCAAACGGATGAGAGAGACGCCAAAACTCAATTACCTGACTATTGGTGTCGTCAATCTGTTTGAAAAAATAACTTTCAGTTCCAACTTCAACAAAACTTGCTCCCATTCGTAATACAAATAATGTGACTGCCCAAAGTAGAATTGTGGGCGCCGTAACAAAAGGAATTGCTAAAAAAGAGAAAAACATAATCCAAAGCCCTCCTCGAATAATATTTTTTTCGGCATTAAACATATCGGCAAATTTTCCAAGTGGTGATTGAAAAAGGATAAATGAAACTAGAGAAAAGGCGATTGCAATTGATGCATCTTTAATAGTCATACCAAGGACTGAGCTCAAATAGAGTGGAACGTACACAATCATAAATGTGTATGAAAGTTGTAGTAAAAATGATGCAACAAACACTGATCGTATCTTTTTATTGTGAATAAGTTCACGAGCAAGTACACCTGTTTTAACTTGCTTATATACACTGTCTTTGAATCCTCTAAAAAAGACTACATTAACAATTACTAAAGAAAGCATAAAGGCTGCCGAAAGTAGGTAGGGCGCCATATACACCTGTTGTGCGTTCACAGATACAACAATGAGAGACCCTGATGCCAGTGCAGCAACAGGGGCACATGCATTAAAGATCATTAAAAAGAGACCTCGAATAGAACCTGTTTTTGCTCGCTCACTCCAATGCTCTAAATAAATATCGAATGATAGAAAGAAAAGAGGAATGAGTGCGTGACGAATAATGAATACCGCGCCAATGAGATATGGATTAGAAGACAATGCCATTACAATTAATGTGAAAAACTCTAAAATTGCACACCACAAAAATAACTTATTGTTTCCAACTTTTTGAAGTAGAGGATTGATCGTTAGGAATGCAATAATAGTGAGGATCGATCCGACCGAATAGAGTAAGCTAATTGTAGTATTGCTGAAGTATTGAAGAAGAAAACTAGAACTAATATATGTAGTGAGGAAGTAGTGTAGGGAAAAAAGAATTGTCGCGCCGTATACGATCGAAAGATTTTTATTCATTCAACCAGTATAACGTAAAATCTATACAGTTCTAATAACCGTAATAATAATCGGCTTCTTTGCAGTTTCTTGGAATAGGAATCGTCCAACTTCATCGTTTACAATATTTTTTACGTAGTCGAAATTAATGTTGTTTCCATCATTGTCAGTTCGCACTTGTGCGCCTGGGCGGGGAGCGGCATTAAGATTAATATTTCGTTCAATTGATCGTTTAATAATAAATCGAACTTCTCGCAAAATGTCTTGTGATTCTTGTAAGTACACAGATCCTCTTGAAATAATGTCAGGCGATTGTCGAATCTTTCCAGTTTTCTGATCAAGCAAAGCAAAGATTACAAAGATTCCGTCTTGGCTCAAAATTTGTCGATCTCGCATCACTACTTCTTGAATGTCTCCCACAGTAAAACCGTCTACAGTAACTGCAGCTGATGGAGCCTTTTCTTTAAGCACTACCATCTTCTTTCCTTCATCTTGAATTTCAATAATAGTTCCGTCATCTGGTACTACAATGTTCTCTTCTTTCATTCCTAAGTCCATTGCAAGTTGAGCATGGAGTTTTAGCATGTAGTGAGATCCGTGAATTGGAATAAAGAATTTAGGTTTAATTTTTCGGTGGAGCCATTCAATTTCACCTCGGTTTCCGTGACCTGTTGAGTGAATGTATACATCTGACGTTCGATATTCAATAATCTTGGCTCCTTGGCGCGACAAATTATCTTTCAATTTCTGCACCGCTTTTTCATTTCCAGGAATAATTGATGATGAAAGAAGCACTGTGTCTCGTGGAGTTAGTTGTAAGTATTTGTAATTCTTAACTGACATTCGGCTAAGCGCCGCAAATTCATCTCCTTGAGCACCTGTAGCAATAACTACAATTTTATCAGGCGCATATTTATCCATGTCGCGTGCATCAATAATCGTGTCTTTCTTTACATTCAAAAGACCAGCGAGTGTGGCAATTTCCACATTTGTTTTCATTGTTCGTCCTTCAACCACGACTTTCTTTCCGTACTTCTCCGCACTCATAATCATATTAATGATTCGCTCAAGTTGTGAAGCAAACAATCCAACAATTAATCGTCCTTTAATTGATTTGATAATTTCATCAAGGTTTTCATGTACTAATCGTTCAGGAGTTGAAAATCCAGGGTTGGCAACGTTTGTAGAATCGGAAAGCATACAAAGCACATTCATAGTGTCGAACACCTTATATTCTTTTTCTTCTCGCTCAGATGGAATTCCATCAGTGTGCTCAAGTTTATAATCTCCAGGAGTTACAACGGCTCCGTATGGAGTTTCAATAATAATTCCCATTGAATCTGGAATCGTATGTGTTACTCCAAAAAACGACACAATTAAGTTTCCAATTTTTAGTTTTTCATTTTTCTCTACAATTTTATAGTCAACAGGGGGAAGATGAGGAAATTCTGTTTGTCGTTTCTTAATCATTAATGCCGAAAGATTTCGAGTGTAGAGTGGTGGGTTTCCAATTCGATCCATAATGAAGGGAAGTCCTCCAATGTGGTCGAGGTGGGCGTGCGTAATGATCATAGCTCGAACACGATCTTTTCGATCTTCTAAATATCGAGTGTTAGGTAAAATATAATCGATACCCGGTGTCCCTTCTTCTTTAAATTGAAAACCAGCGTCGATTACAATAATGTCATCACCAATTTCAATGGCAGTCATGTTTTTTCCAATTTCCTCTACTCCTCCAAGTGGAATGATTCGAATGTTTTGTCCTACGAGTGGAATTTCATTCTCTCGTTTTGTAAGAGGTTGAGATGTTGAAGGTCGAATACGTCTGTGTTCCGGGCGCTTCATTCGTGAGATTGGTCGGTTTCGACTCCGTGCGCGTACAGGAGCACCTGTTCCGGGGCCAGCTGGTGCTGCCGTTGGAGCTCCAGGAGCGGCTGTTGTTGTGGCAGCAGGCATGGCTGGAGCGGCATCTACTGCGGCCACACTTCCACGACTTTGATGTGGATATGAAGATTTTCTAAAGCTTCCTTCAGTTCCGAGCATGTCGGTTGCGGCATGTACTCCGGTACTTCTCGTATTTTTTGGGTCGGGAGTAAGGGCTGCAACAACTGCTCCTAATGGTGATTTGTTTTCTGATGTGTTCATATATGTATTTGATAATAATGTTAATTAATAATTTTTTATAATTTATATTTGATTTCTAATATGTAAATTTTATTGGTTGAATGTATTGAAGATTGGCCAGATACGCTGTTGTTCGATGGATGATTCGGTAATGTTAGTAAATCGGTTATACGGTTCTAAAATTCCTCCGGTATACACTCCTTTCATTTCTTTCGGTATCACGTATACATATGACGGTGAGAATAAGAAGATTGTTGGAAGTTCGGAAGTAATAGAATCGTTAACGATTCTGAAATCATTTTGGAGAATAGTTCTATCTGTTGTTGTTGCTTTTCGAATCCGTTCAAGGGCTGCATCAACATTTTTATTACTATATCCACTAATATTTACCCCTGGGTCTTTTCGTTCCGAAGAATGCCAGAAAGGATAGAGATCGAGACTACGTGGAATTACTAAACCGAAAAGTAATGCGTCGAAATTTCTATTCTTAATTACTTTTTGATTTAATTCTTCACCTTCGTATGTCTGTAACTTAACGTCGATCCCTAATGCTTTCCATGATTCTTGAATTATTTTTCCTGCTCGTTCAAGTTCGGTACCTGAAACAGTGCTTAAGGTAATACTAATTTGTGACGGAACTTTTTCAGAACTTTTCTTTTCAGTTAATTTACCCTCATCATTTAATACGTATCCTGCTTCAGTTAATAAATTTTTTGCAGCCTCTACATTATATGAACCAAGTGTTGGTGCGGTTGTTGAAGCAGTGGTACTTCCTACAAAACTAGCTATCGGAATAAGTGGATTAAATGCTGAAGAGAAAGGTCCCGTCTCGATATTTCCAAAACTAAATAATGCATTATCAATTAAATCTTGTCGTCTAATTGATAATGAAAGGGCCTGTTTAAACTTTACGTTTGAAAGTGCCACTTTAAGCTGAGGAGAGAGTGAGGCGTTTCCTTGTCCAAAGAATACACCAAAAAGGCGCGGTTGTGAAAGGGGGATAAGCACACCATTTTTCCCCTCAATAATACTCCTATTTTGAAGAGCTATTTCAGGGCTAAGACCTTGCATGCTATCGATTTTACCTTCGGTATATGCCCGAAGCATTTCATCTTCCGTTTTATAAAATGTAAATACAATTTCACTAATGTATGGTTCTCCGCCAATTGCTTTCTTAAATGCTTTTATATGATATTCCGATGGAAGCCCATTTGTATCGCGAATAATTGAATCAAATTTATATGGGCCAGAACCGATTGGTTCAAGATTGTAAATACTTAACGTAAATTCATCAGTGTCGGCATTATTCCAAATATGTTTTGGTAAAATACCAAGCGTTAAGTTGTAGATAAAAGGATAAAAGGGCTCCTTCAGTGTAAACACAACTGTTTGAGGATTTGGAGTTTGAACATCAACTCCTTGCCACTTCACTCCTTCTGGACTTTTAATGCTATTGTCCTTCGCAGTTAAAATAGTATAAGCCACATCTTCTGAAGTAACTGGTTTTCCATCATGGAAGACTGCATTTTTTCGAATTGTCACTGTATATGTTTTTCCATCGGCCGACGTATCAATTTTTTCTGCTAAATCAGGAACAATTTTTCCATTTGAATCTATTCGAACCAGTCCTGAATAAATAAGAGCACCTATATCTTTTCCGGTATCTGTTACTGCAAGGAGTGGATTTATAAAACGTGGGTAGCCAACAACACCTTCACGTAAAATTCCGCCATGCTTTGGTACTTCAACAGTAAATGCCTGAGCGCTGAACCATGTAAGAGTAAGAGCACTAACTGTAAGCACTACTGCAGCAATCCAAAAAACCGCTTTTTCAAGTGGGCCGAATTTTCGATATAAATTGTTAAATGCATTAGAGAATCGATGCTTCATGGTGCGAGAAGGGCCAAGCCCTCAAAATTAGAATATATTATATATAGAACGAGCTTAGTATTAAGCAACGAGCGTAAGAATGGTAGTAGCGATAAATAAAATCGATATAACAATAGTAAAACTGAAGAGGAATTTATCAAACCCTCGACGTGTATTGTAAGTAGATCCTAAATCCGCACCTCCAAAAGTGCTTCCTAAACTGGCTTCAGAACGCTGTAAAACAACGCCTAAAATCATAAGAACGGCTAAAATAATCTCTATATATGGGAGAAACCTTGATAATGATGTGACGAATGTCATTTCCACAATAATAGCCAAGATTTCGTGGAAGTCAATCTAACCTTGTAGAAGAATTAATAATGTAAAAAAGCGTTTTATTGTTTTTGTAGCCATTTAATCTATACTACTCATATGCAAAAAGGATTAATTATCACATTGGTTATTATTGTTATTTTAGGATTATTCGCTGCAAGTTCATACAATGGACTCTTAGCCAAGAGTCAGGCGGTAGACGCTTCATGGGGAGCTGTGCAAACTGATTATCAACGTCGATCAGATCTTGTTCCAAACCTTGTAAGTACCGTAAAAGGTGCTGCTGGTTTTGAACAACAAACATTAGTGGCAGTTGTTGATGCTCGTGCAAAAGCAACGAGTGTAAACTTTAATGCATCAGATGCGACTCCTGAAAATATTGCTAAGTTTCAAGCAGCACAAGGGCAATTATCAGGAGCACTTAGTAGATTGTTAGTTGTTTCTGAAAATTACCCACAACTAAGAGCAACAGAGGCGTTTGCTAACTTACAATCTCAACTTGAAGGAACAGAAAATCGAATTGCAACTTCAAGAAAAGATTTTAACAACACAGTACAACCTTACAACATTGCAGTTAAAGGATTTCCAGGAATAATTTTCGCAAAAATATTTGGATTTCAAGAACGAGGATATTTCGCAGCAGACGCAGCCGCACAAACTGTACCTAAAGTAGATTTCGGAACAGGAGTTCAAGGAGGAACACAACAAAAACCAGTTTTGGTTCAGTAATTAATTAACGTAAGGAATGAAATATAAAATTCCTCGAATAGTGACTACACTTTTCTCTATTTTTTTGGGAATTTTGTTATTGCTTTCTGGAATTTTTCCTTCTTTAACTCAAGTTGCGAATGCGGCTGACTTTGTAATTCCGGATTCGGCTCCTAAATATGTAAATGATTTTGCCGGAATTATGAGTCCGAGTGGCGTTGAAGACCTCAATATAGAATTACATGATTATGACCTAAAAAATGGTATTCAAATTGTTGTGGCAACATTTCCTTCACTTAATGGCAATGAAATTTCATCTTTAGCAACAGAAACATTTAGAAAATGGGGAATTGGACATGGGAAAAAACCTGACGGCACTGCATTAAACAACGGTGTATTATTTTTAATTGCTCCTAATGAAAGGGTAGCTTTCATTAGTGTTGGATACGGACTAGAAGGAGTATTAACTGACCTCCAATCATCATCTATTGTTCGAAATATTTCTATTCCAGAATTTAAAAATAATAATTATGAAGGGGGAATTGTGGCCGGCACGCAAGCAATTGAAAAACTAGTAATAGGTGAAGCTGTCTCAGGTTTAGAAGATACATCATATAGTTCTAGGAGTGCTAATCGTCTTTTTGGGAGAAATATCCAAATTCTTTTCTTTTTTGGATTGTTCCTGCTTCAGATTTTGAGTTCAATATTAGGAAGTACAAAATCATGGTGGTTAGGAGGGGTGCTTGGAGGAGTAGCCGGAATAATTGTGGGAATATTTTTCGGTTTTTTCTTTGTTGGAATTATTTCTATCGTTGGTTTGGCATTGCTCGGTTTATTGTTTGATTACATTGTTTCGAAAAATTATCGAAAAGGAGGCCGAGGTGGAGGTGGAATGCCTTGGTTTATAGGAGGTGGTGGAGATTCAGGCGGTTCTAACGGAGGAGGATGGGGAGGTGGATTTTCAGGTGGAGGCGGATCATCGGGCGGAGGTGGTGGAGGTGGAAGTTGGTAATTACTATTTCTTAGACACGGAGACTAAGCAAAAACCTGTGGAGATGTTGGGTGTTGTCTGTGGTATAATTTTTATATGAATCACGAAGATCCAATGAAAGAAACACGGGCGCACTTTGGAAAACATGAAGGTGCTGGAGAGAACAATGGAAAACTTCTTGATACGCTAGATAAGATTCACGACTCCTTAGGATCACCTGAAGCTGAGAAAAAAGACGAAGCTCTAATTGCGTTCTCTAAGGTAATGGTCGAGCAAAAAGATTTTGCTCTTACAATTATTTATGCAGATGAACAAACAAGAAAAAGTAAGGAATTTACCGATCTCTTATCTGATCCTGTTTTTAGCCGAATGCTTGACCTATATCCAATAATTAACAGCTCCGTATTTGACGATCCAATGTTTCATCCTGGTAGAAATATGAGCGATGACGTAGAGCTTGTTGCCGATTTAAATCAATCATCGGGCGCAGAGGCCTTGGCAAGAATTACTGAACATGAAAATGCATTAAATACATATAGCCGAATGCTTACTGCATATGGCGTGTTCGGAGAAGTGGGATTAGGCGAGGCTTCAGTTTCTAAACAGGACCTGAAATAGCAATATTCTCTTTTTTATTTTTCAAATAAAATTGCAATAACAGGAAGGGTGTGAATTTTTGTATTGCTATCACTAAAATAATAACCATTGCTTTCTGCGGATAAGTGCTATGCTATTAGTATGAAAAACAAACAACGTGGATCAACGGGCATCATAATTGCCATTATTGTCGCAGTTATATTAATTGGGGCAGGTTTTTACTTCGCAAATCGAAATAGTAGTGAAGTAGGTACAAATGAGTACAACAACACACCAGGTACAACAAGTAATACTAATACAGGCGGAAATACAGGAGGAACATACAACTCAAATACAGGCGGAAATACTGGATCAACTGGAAATACAAATACTGGTGGAACTATAAAAGGTGGAACAGGAAGTACAACAGTTGCAGCAACAACAACGATCGACGTATCAGGAACTTGGAAAACATATACCGACCGAAATAATCTATTCACAGTAGATTATCCAGGAGTTTGGGCTGCACCAAAAACAGTAACATTGGGAGATCAATATGTTGTTGATTTTGGAAATACAGTAAAAGTTTCTACTGGAACATATTACGGACAATCAATTGATAAAAACATGACATTGGCGCAGCTTGTAGAAAATGTGAAAGTAAAATCAACTATAACAGTAAGTAATCGGTCAGGATTCCGAGTAGGAAATACCGTATATCTTCCACTTAAAGTTAATGATCCAACTCAAATCATGAGTATCACACGAGGTAATTTAGACGAAGCAACATTTATTAAGCTTCTAGCAACAGTAAAGATTAAGCAATAATAAACTTGCGATAAAGATTACGTAAAGTAATCATTAAGTATTTTTGCAAAATAAAAAACTGTCTCACTTGAGGCAGTTTTTTGTTTTCAATAAAATGCTCAGGTCCTTAAGACTTAAGGAATTTTTTTCTTTGCTCTGTATATTTCCACCAAGGTTTTGCAGGTGCACCATTCATAAAGTCGATTGCAGCCAAAAAAGTATCAATCACACATGGATCGTGTATAAAGCCTGTAATTTTGCATAATTTTCTATGAAGACTGTATCCATTTTTATTTTTTAATTGGAGCGGGGTTTTAATTCCAAGTAATTCAAAATCTTTTACCATGGCTGGGCCTATATTGGGGATATCAGTAAATTTTTTAACTGCATCTGCATGTTTTGCTTTCATCTAATAATTATATGACAGATATCACTATGTAGTACAATGGTTTTCTAATGATTCGCGCAACTCATATTGGAAAAACGTACGAGGGGCACATAGTCTTTTTAGACATGTCTTTTACCATTGAACAAACCGATAAAATTGCTTTGGTGGGTGAAAACGGAATGGGTAAAACAACATTACTCAAAATGATTGCTGGGTTGGAAGAAACTGATACAGGCGAAGTAAGCATTACAAAAGGAAAAATAGTTGTCTATATTCCGCAAGATATTGGAACATTGGGAAATGATGACGAAAATGAAACCGTCCTTACCTACATAGAGCGAATGTGTAAAGAATATAATATTGAAATTCATAAAGCAGTTAAGGCACTCGATATATTTGGTTTGTCGAAAGAGATTCAAAATAAAACATTAAAAAATATAAGCAGTGGTCAAAAAACAAAAGTGGCTCTTTCAATATTGATGGTACAAAACCCCGATATTATTTTGCTTGATGAGCCAACAAATAATTTAGACCTTAATTCTGTATATGTACTTGAAGATTTTTTGAAAAAAACAAATGCGGCTATTTTAGTGATTTCGCATGATCGGCAATTTGTAGACAATATTACAAATAAAGTATTTGAGCTCGCATATGAACATGAAAAAGCAAAAGAAGATGAATTACCAAAGCTTACAATTGTTGGAGGGAGCTATACCTCATATATAGAGCAAAAAGAAAAAGCTCGAATTACCGAGGCGACGTTGTTTAAAAACCAAGAAGCAGAAATTGAGAGACTCGAAGAAAGTGCAAATAAATTAAAAATAAAAGCGGCAAAAGGTGCTAAATGGGTTGGAACTGATAATGACAAATTTTTGATGGGATATAACCGTGAACACGCTGAAGGCTCGGCACGTAAAGGTAAAAAAATTGGAAAACAAATTGAGATGATGGATAAAGTTGATCGACCAGAAAGTCAGAAGGAATTTGTGATCGATGTTGACGTTTCAAAGGAGTCAGGTTCACTCGATATTGTAGTGAGAGATTTAATGGTGGGATACGGAGAAGAAAAAATACAGCAAAATTATACCGAAGAAGAAAAACAAAAGAATAACACTAAAGCGTCTGAGAGTAATCATTTTACAATTGGTCCAATTACTCTCGATATAAGATTCAGGGACCGCATGTTATTTATTGGAGAAAATGGAAGCGGCAAGTCTACTTTTTTAAAAACAATTACTGGACGAATTCAACCACTCGAAGGCGAACTGTTAATTGGATCAGGAATTCGATTTGGAAATTTAATGCAAGAGCATGAAAATGTACCTAAAGAAATTACATTACTTGCACACATGCTGAGTCAGGTAAGCATAACAAATAACATGGGCGATACCGGTGTTACAACCGATCAGTCAATTTCTGAAAGCTATAACACCCTTCAAAAATTTGGATTTAATGAAATTCAAATTAAACAAAATATTTCCACACTAAGCCCGGGGGAGCGTGCTCGATTAGTACTTGCATCATTTTCATTTCAAAAAATTAATACACTTGTGCTTGATGAACCCACAAACCATTTAGATTTTGAAGCATTAAGTGCACTTCAAAAAACAATCGATCAGTTTACAGGAACAATTATTGCGGTGTCTCACGATCGCTTCTTTTTACAAAAACTAGGAGCGACTGGAATTTATGTATTTGAAGTAGGAGATGTTAAAAAAGTTAAAAGCTTAGACGGCTACCTAAAGGATGCTAAAAGTAAATCGAGAAAGTTACTGAAGTTTTTGATATAAATTATTTTAAATCATCAGCAACCTTTTTTTCTCCTAAAATTGATGCCATTATAAATGCATCTTTGTAGTCTTTGAATGAATCAACATACGAAACAATTTGTTGTAACCTTTTAGGTCGAACAATTTTTGTAATTAGTATTTGAGCTGCATGAATTGGCACGTGATTTGTACAAACTGGAGCCATTGAAAAATCAGACTTTGAAAATATTTTTTTTATTTGTTTTTGTTGTTTTAGCCATTTTTTATCAATTGTTTTTATATTTTGGGAATAAATAACATGAATTAATTCATGTAGTAGATTATCAACCATCACTTCAATATTTTCGAGTCGAATTGAGAGCGGATCTGAAAAGGTTGCTCTACTATTTAACCAACAATCCATTTTTTTATTTTTAAATGTATATCCTGTTATTTTTTCAATTGCATTAAAGATTCTCTTCTCTTCTTTTTTCCACACAAGTTCAAATCTATCAATAATTTTAAAGGCCTCTTTTCGAGAAAGAGTTTCATCTTTTTTAAAGTAGTTAAAACCCTTTAGTCTAGATTCATATATTCCGCTGTATTTAAAATTTATATTCATTTTGATTGAAAAGAGGGAAGGGCGCTAACCATAGTAAGCATATAATGCACTTTCAGTGTGTCAAAATATTTATTCGCATAATTTTTTTGCTACAATTATTCAATAAATGAAACTCCACATATATAAAGTAAAAGAGGGAAAATTACAAAAGCTAAAAGAATGGTCTACTTATCTTAAATCACAAGAAAAAGAAGTTGTAGAAACTCTTAAGGAAGAGGTAGTTGATTTTGAATTTCTATATTATTTCACCGATAACGGATCAACATATGTTTTGGGCGGAATGTCGGGTATTTCAAAACCTTCAAATCAAGAAAAGGAAATAAATGTAAAACATCGCGCCACTCTAAAAGAATGTTTGGAACACGTAGGTTTCGCGGAGGAGGGATATTTTTTTAAGACGTTTGAGTCG
>JBBRPW010000003.1:0-33728 GCA_038227435.1 Minisyncoccia bacterium
CGAATGTGCGTACGCAGCCGAACGATGTCGTATGACTGTCATTCCAAGCAGTGCAAGTCCACCGAGAACTCCAATCGCCGTAGTTCCCGGTTCGGGAACTGCGACAATATGAAATGCGGTAGTACCTGTGTAGGTTTCGGCGGCCGTGTTGCCAATGGTCCAATTTACTTGGTGGTCCGTAAGCCCAGAGAGACGAAGGTTGTACACGGTGGTTTCATTTGCTTGAGTTCCACCAATGGGCGTACCCGTGGCAATCGTCACTGAGTTGAAAACACCGAAGTAGGTGGGCAATGAGCCCACCCCATACAGTGCCAAATTCAAACTCACGTTCGCGCCGCCATCGACGCTAAAGTGAAGATCGTTCACGGCGCTGCCTCCCATCCCTTGGGTACTGAAAGACATGTAAACGAAGGTGCTGGGCGAGCCGACGTTGAGGGTTGGTGTACCCCCAGCTTCCGCGTTCGCGAGCGTCATCGGGTTCAGTGTGACATTAAGAAACACAGACCCGGGGCCTGCATTTGTAATGGGCACCGGCATGTTAGCGAACACCGACGGATTCTCGTCAGCGTACGACAGAACTTGAGCGTCCACAGGCGACGCCAAACTGAAGATTGCAACCATAAAGGCGGCAATCATAACTGCATGAGGATACTTTTTCATAGTGGAACTCTGCAAAAAGGCTCGGGGCCTTGTGATGTGAAGGAACAAATGCGGCGGGATGCCGCATATGTAAACTGCCTTAAACTAACCTTTCCTAAACATACATTCTATTTATTAAAAAGCAAACGACTTCCCCATATTATGTCAAGAGGTTGCTTGACAATACAAATATTATAACGTATTGTTTTTGATGAAATTCTTATGCATCCTGTATAAGAAATTGTTCGTTGAAAATCGAAAGATTCTTCGAACAGAAATCAAGACCCCCGCCCCCAGACACACTCCAAAACATGAAAACAACCGTCCGTTTCGTTGTGGCAATCTTTATTGCCCTTTTCGCGCTTGCCTTTCTGGCTGCCGACGTCAATGCTGCCAACTCCACTTCGGTGGATTTGAACAGCGTGCTCGTTAAGAGCGCTGTCGCCCAGCCCTGCAAAGGCTGCAAACCCGAAGTCTCTGTTTCCGATCTCCTCGGGGGGAAAGGTTACGAGAATTCGTTTGCCCACCGCCGCGCAATCGCGGCAGTGATCACGCCGGGTATCCGCTATCGCGGAACTTCGGCACAAAACAATGGAATGAGAATCATTTTGAGCGAGCATTTCGCTTCTCAGACTGAGACTCCTCCTCCGGCCTCAGCGACTCCCGCTCATGCTCCCGCAGCTGCACCGACTCTTGCTCCACAACCCCCCGCAGCTGTAAAGCCAGCGAGTCCGATTGTGGTTGAAAAGAAGGTTCAGCCAGAAGCAAAAGTTGTAGCTCCTGTAGCACCGACAACTCGCGTTATCATTGCTCCGGTTGCACCCGCAACCGCAGCACCAGCGAAACCCGATGTCGTCAAAGCACCAGCTCCTAAAGCTGCTGCCCAGCCGACAACTGCTATCCAAACCGGTCCGTTCAATGAGATCGGGGTTGAGAGTTTGAATCACCTTCCTCCTCCGCCCGTGCCTGTAAAACCAGGGGTGGTAATTCAAGCTCCAGTTGCAAAAGTGCATCCATTCATTTCTTCCCTGTTTTCACAGATTGGGATGTATGGAAAAATAACAATCGACAACATTAAATCCGTCGATTGGGCCAAAGTAATGATTGCTGCGCAAGCAACAATCGAAGCCGAGGCCGCCAAAAAGGCAGCAATTGCGAAAGCTCAAGTTACGCCGTTGCCAAAGGCAGAGGCAAACGAGATCATTACAACCAACGCTGCTGACAGGTTACAATCCCTTGTTGGATCAAAACCTAAATCACCTGAAGCAAAGGCCGCTGCAAAGCTGCATTGGCTTCAAAGCAGTTGGAACGCAATCAAGAATTTCTTCAGTGACTACTGGCTGTGGATGGCCTACGGAGTACTCACTTTTTTTCTGATCTTTATCATCATTGTTCTGGTCAATCTTGACCGGACAAAGAAGAAAGATCTTCCTGAAAGAAAGGCATCAATTAAACGATCGTACAGGGGCAGAAGAGAGGGCACACCGACACCAAAAGACACTCCATCAATAGAAGATCAAGTCTGCGGGTATCCGTCAGAACCCAATAGTGTGCCGATTAAAGCACTTCCTCCACTTCCAAAAGTGGATCCGTCGGAAGTCTATCGGATCACCAAAACTATTGTGGAAAAGCTCAATACAGCCTTCTCAATGATTTCGGGGAAAAGTAGTGATGAAGGTCTAGTTCAAGCACTGCTCACTGTTGGTTTTCTTCCAGGCGAACACGTCCACCTGTTAAAGATAGCTCGCTACATTGGCGCTAATATCCCACGTCAAGGTACGGGTAGCCCGAACTATGCATTAGAAGTTCGTGATGGAATGGATCATTTGATTATTCCCTACAACTTGGCTGTTGCGAATTGTATTCGCACTGTTGCAGCACAAATTCTGCAGCAAGAGAAGGAGCTCGAAAAGCAAAAGGAGGAGGTTGTCGATTGTAGTGCCACTCTCGCCATGCACGATCCTGTCCCTGCTCCTGCCTGAAGAATCTTCGATAACAGTCGCACGCTTCGGCGTGCGACAATAAAAAGCCACCGCCCCTAACTCCACACTTTTATATATCTATAGTGGTACAGGGCGCTGGCTTTTTTCTTTTCCTAATTTTTATTTTTTAATTACTTAAACTCTCACCTCGTTCTCATCAATTGTTTTTGGCATCACTCCATGAACCACTAAAATCTTTTCATATTCATCTCGTTCAATTGTTTCTACCTCAACTAATCGTTTTGTAATCGCTTCAACAAGTGTTTTATGTTTCTTTAACAATTCCTCAGCTCGAGCCCGAGCATTATTCATAATTATTGAAACTTCACTATCAATTTCGGCACCTACTCGTTCTGAATAATCTTTATCATTAACTCCCATTCCAAATAGCGGACGTCCTCCTGAACTTTCAAGAGCGATAGGTCCTAATTTATCTGACATTCCATATTTAGTTACCATGTTGCGTGCAAGAGCGGTTGAAACTTGTAAATCATTTGATGAGCCCGTGGTGATATCGTCATAAATCATTTTTTCAATTACATATCCTCCGAGCGATACAACAATGTCATCAAGAAATTCTTTTTTAGACTGAAGTTTTTTATCGTTCAAAGGAAGTTTGAGGGTGTAACCAAGTGCTCGCCCTCGTGAGATAACCGACACTTTATGAACCGGATCTGCGAAATCGAGTACTGATGCAAGTACTGCATGCCCGGCTTCATGATATGCGGTTAATTCTTTTTCTTTCTTTCCAAGTAGATGGCTCCGTCGTTCAGGACCAAGCATTACTTTTTCAATTGAGCGAATCATGTCGAACTGACTCACGGTAATTCTATCTTCACGTGCAGCTAAAATTGCAGCCTCATTCATGAGTGAATATAAATCGGCTCCAGAAAATCCAGGAGTTCGCTCAGCAATTACTTTTAAATTTACATCTTCGGCAAAGGGCTTCCCTTTTGCATGTATATATAGAATGGCTTCTCTGTCGCCTCGGTCAGGAAGGTCGATGGTAACGCGTCGGTCGAATCGCCCTGGTCGAAGGAGTGCTGGATCGAGCACATCGGGTCGGTTTGTAGCCGCCATGATAATTACTTTTTCATTTGGTTCGAAACCATCCATCTCAACCAAGATTTGGTTAAGTGTTTGTTCGCGTTCATCGTTTCCACCTCCAGTTCCCGATCCTCGTGATCGTCCTACTGCATCAATTTCATCAATGAAAATAATTGCTGGTGCTGCTTTTTTAGCCATTTGAAATAAATCTCGCACACGTGAGGCTCCAACTCCTACAAACATTTCCACAAACTCCGATCCTGAGATTGAAAAGAAAGCTACGCCTGCTTCCCCTGCCACCGCTCGGGCAAGTAATGTTTTTCCGGTTCCGGGCGCTCCCATCATGATAATTCCTTTAGGAATTTTTGCTCCGATCTCAATAAATTTCTTGGGATTTTTTAAGAAATCTACAATCTCTGCTAGTTCTTCTTTTGCTTCTTTAGCGCCTGCTACATCTTTAAATGTAATTCGTTGCTTTGTATCGTCAGGAGAAATTAATTTTGCTCGTGATTGCCCAAAACTAAATGCCTGAGCTCCTTGCCCCTTCGCTTGTCGAGATAAGAACCAGAAAAATCCAAGCATCAGTAATATTGGTGCAGCAATTGGAAGAAGGTTTATGATCCAATACCAAAATCCTCCTTCATCTTTTACACTAATTTTTACAGCCGATAACATGACCTTATCAACTCCGTAATTGAAGAGTGTTTGTGAAAGCGAACTCTCTGTTTCCTTTTGCGCTTTTTTTACAATTTGCTTTGAAGAGGTGCTATTGGTGTTGTTTGTATTATTCGTGTTGCCCGTACCCGCAACAACTCCAGCAACAGAAGTACTTGTTGCGTATTTAATACTTAAATTATTTCCACTTACTTCAATTTCGGTAACGACTCCTTTATTTATATCTTGGGCCAATTCTGAAATAGAAATTGAATCCGTTTTGGTAAATCCATTTCCAAGGAGTGTATATATAAGGATAAGAGTGAAGAAGATCAGAACTACGCCTACTATATTATTAACAAATGAATTTTTTGGCATGAGAGGTCCCCCTCTTTTTCGTTTCGAAGTTTTTTTAATATCAGGTGTTTGGTCGGCTGATTGATCAGGCGCCTCAGATGTATCAGATTTCACAGTATTATCCTTCTCCTCTAACTTCTCTTCGGGTATTTGTGTAAGTGTTTTTTCTTCCATATTATCTTGGTGTGTATTATTCGACATGTCCCGATTATACGTGTCTCGAACACGAAAACAATAGCTAAAATAGTATAGACAAGTACTCGTTTTGGAGTATATTAACTGCGAACTAGTTTCCTTCCCCAACCAAGAACAAAGAAAGAAAGGAATTTATGTACTTAACAATTTCAGAAGAGGCTCGCGCATTGAGACGAGAAATAATCGAGGTATACGGAAATCCACCTCAAATTTACAACATTATTTGCCGAGGTTTCAGCATCCTTAATGTTAGAACACCCGGAGAACTTTCGCTTCGCATTGGTGAGAATCAATTTTGGGCCCAAAACTACCGTTATGTAAGCGGATTGTCGGATATGGTGTTTTCTATTCATGCCGCGCGCAAACTAAACAGAAGTATTGCAGTACTCCTCGGAAATTTTGTATACGAAGACCAAGATATTTTGGTTCGTCGACTTATTCAAACCAGCGAGCCAGATAAACTATCGCGTACATTCCTTAATTTATGCATGAAAGCTCCCAGATGGAGACTACGAGGCAAAGTTAAGGTTCCAGGAATTTGGCATCCAAAAAAGCTAATTCCAATCGAGCAGATTTTGACAGAGTTTTCTCATTGATGAAACCATACCCAGCCGCGCCGACAGGTTCAATTCCTTTCGGTGCGCTTTTTTTTGCTTTTATCTCAATATCAATAATATTTTTTGAATATTTACTTGATTGCAAAAAAGCTACATTTAATAAATGATATGATAGAAAAAATAAACGAACAATTTAATGGCAAAGAAAGCTATACATCCCCAAATAAATATTCCTCAGAAATTGAGCGAAAAAGAAGCCTCTAAAAAAGCGGTGGCTTTGGGCTATTCGGGAATGTTGGCCGAATACAAAAAAGCTCGTTTTAACTATGAAATTTTAGAAACAATGGAAGCTGGTATTGAACTCACCGGAAATGAAACAAAAGCCGTACGTTTAGGAAATGTTACTTTTGAAGGATCGCATATTGGGGTGCGCGGAAATGAAGTATTTTTAATTGGTACACAGATTTCGCCATATCAACCGTCTCAATCTAAAGGAAATAAAGGGAGTGGAAAAAACGTTGGGAAAAGTGGAAGTAAAAATAGCGCAGGTAAAGGAGGTAAAAATAATATTGAGGCCGACCCCACACGAAGCCGAAAACTTTTACTAAATAAACAAGAGATTATTAAACTTGCCGATGCAGAAAGCGTTGGTCGACAAACTATTATTCCACTTGCATTTTTTGCTCGCGGTAGATATGTTAAGCTCTCGGTAGGAATCGTGCGAGGTAAAAAGAAGGCTGATAAACGGCAAACACTTAAACAACGCGACGACAAACGAGATATAGATAGGACTTTGAAATTTCAATAGATCTTGGTCCCGTTCGTTCTAGTTTCACTAGAATCGAACGAACGTGACACAAGTGTTCGAATATTTTTGTTTTTTACAAAAACAAAAAATTCTCCCTTGGGGATGATTGGCCTCGACAATTGGCTTTCTTCTTCTTGTGCAACGTAGAGCTCCAGTAACTCTTAAAAAGGCTGGAAACTTCAAGTGCTAAAAACACTTCAGCAAAAATCGTTTCTCCGTTTTTCGGAGTTAACGACTTCGCTTTCGCTCACGTAGCAGCCTAACCTAGTTAGTGCTCTTACCCTGAGTGACATTCGTGATTCCCATTTTCGTGGGGAGCCACTGAGTGTAATAACATCGAAATCGCCATAACGTTTTGTCTCAGACGTTAGGTTAAAAATCGAGGCTCGAATCCGTTCGTTCTGTGTCTCTTTAAGAACGTATTTTAAATCGATGCTTGTCATCGAAAAGATTCACTACACGTTGTAGACTCACTTAGAAAAACCTTTTGCACCCGGGTTCGATTCCCGGCATCTCCACAAAATTTGAACCACTTTTCCCTTTATTCACTTGCAGAACAAATATGCTCACCTAAATCTTTTCTTGAAAAGTCGTTTAGACTCAAGACAATATGAGTTAATATAAAAGATTTAAAGCCATTAGATGTATTTTCATTAAATTCAGTACAATTTTTTACGTCTGCTTTCTCATCGATTGGACTAAGGTAACTAATAGTATTTTTTTCAAATGATAAATGAAGATCTTCATATTCATCACTGAAAACTTCTTTTTGAGTATCCAAATTATATATTAATAATCCTCTAATTCCTGCGGTTGTACCAACATCCATAATAAGCATATTACTCATTACTCCTTTAAAATACCAACTGGTTGTTGCGTACTCAAAATATTTTGCATTAAAAACACAAGGAGGATTATTTTCCTGACCGGTTACATGTTTAATCAAATAATCAGTTCCAAGATCTATTGTTGAATCTCTGTAAGCAACAAAGAATTGAGAACTTTTTACACAAGCAACATTACTTGATGCTGATAAGGTCGCACTTGTATTAGGCAATGGAGTATTAATAATTGGCGTCGGTGTATTAACAGAAGAAATTTCAGACTCTATGCTCGATTTTGTTAATTGATATTGAACACCTATATAAAAAGTAAGCGAAGGTAGTATTAAAATAAAAAAGACAATAGCCGCTAATCTCGAATACCAAGTATATTCATTCCATTTAATCATAATTTAATTATACATTACTAATATTAATTTTAATAACTATTTTTATATCCCATAATCCTCAGAATCCCCTCTGCTGAGAGTAAAACCCAATCATTGAGTTGGTTCCAACTTTCGATGACTAAGTCCACATATAAAAGAAAACACCCTTCGGGGTGTTTTCTTTTATATGCTTGAGTAGGAAGCAATCAAATTTATTTGATTGTGGCAGGAATCGAAAGGCTTTCTATGTTTTTAAAAATTGAGTGAAGCGAGATTTGAAAAAAACCTGAAAGCCACGCGGCGTAGCCGAGATGAGCGGCATCTCCACAAAATTTAAAACACCTCAATTCATGTGAGGTGTTTTAAATTTCTGTGTTTATTGAAGCAACTACTGGGCGGTCAGAGTCTCGTCGAAATTCTTCAAAAGGCCCTTGGTGGAGGACAGATGGCGGAAGTCCTTCAAAAAATGTTCAAGTCCCCAGGGACTGAAACGGCAGGAAAATAAGACTCGGAAATAAGTCCTGAAAAGGCAAATCGTGCGGGTACCTTCGGGTACCCGCATTTTCTTTTTTTATACTTGCCACTCATCCACTTCTCAACTACTATCAAGCAAACCCAACCAAGGAGGTCTCATGAATCCAGTTACTCAGTTCCTTTTTTCCTGCATCATTTACTTGTTTATAAAGGCGGGACTCGTCCGATTTTACGTGATTCCAGGAGGAACATCGCCTTCTCGCCAGACAGATGGTGCAGTAGGATACGACACCCACATTCGAGCAATTGTTTCAAACAGTGAAATGGATCAAACAAATCCAAGATTGAGAAAAACATTATTTGATTTCAACAAGATACCAGATGATCCGGAAATGGCTCAAAACGTATACACAGAAAACGGCGAGTTAGTATACGAAATTCCTCCCGGAGAATCAGTACTTGTAGGTATCGGTTTTGTTACGGAAATGAAATTTCCAATTTTTTTCTAGCTTGCCCCAAGAAGTGGTCTCGCCTCCAAATGGGGCATCACGGTAACAAATGCATCCGGCACTGTTGATCCCGACTATCGAGGTGAAGCTGGGGTGTTGGTATACAATCGAAACAAGCACGGTTTCAGAATCAAACGAGGAATGCGAATTGCACAACTTATTTTTCAGATCGCACTGATCCCGAGAATTGAAATTGTTGAGCATTACGAACAACTTGAGGGTACTAATCGTGGAACAGGAGGCTTCGGTTCAACCGGACTCAAGTAAGTTTCTAGATCTCAGAGGACCTTCGCGAAAGCGGAGGTCTTTTTTTGTGAAAAAAAATCAATATAGAATTTGTATAAAAAAATACCTCGAGCATTTTCATGCTCGAGGCGGGAAGGAATTAACCTCCCCTACTGTCTAAGGAACTATTTCTTGACTGGCGTCGGAACCATCGGATGTGTTCCGCTTCCGGAAGTGACCGCGAGGTCGAGCGCCAAGTCCTTCGCGGCTTTCGCCGTAAGGAGTGTGATGAGATCAGCGGGACCACTCACTTGAGGGCTGCCAGAGGAACCTCCTCCACCCATCACGATGCCAGGAACCCAAGCGCCTTTGTAGGCGCCGAGTGCTTCGGCATACATCTTATTAACCTCGACGTAGGCTGCGAGCTTTTTTTCGAGCGCGCCGTCTGCTGTCATTACCAACTGGCGACGTTGGGCTTCTCCTTCACCGAGAAGGATTTCGGTTTGCTTGGTTTGCTCAGCCGCCTTGGTGGCAAGCTCAGCTACCGCTAACCGTTGTTTGCCCTGCATTTCGGCGACGTCTTTTTCTTGCTGAGCCTTGGTTACGGCTTCCGAGCGGAACACTTCTTGTTTCCATTTGGCTTCGGCCGCCTTGGCCTCACCTTCTTTGGTTGCAGTTAGCACGCGCTACTCGGCCGTTTTGGCATGGGCGATGGAAGTCTGTACTTCCATAATCGCCTCCTGTTGCTTGGAGATCTGTTTCTCCACACTCTCATCATATTTTATCTGATTGAGAGAGAGGTTGTTTGTCTTGATCCCGTAGGTCGTAATGACCGAGACATCTTCGCGTTGAATCTTTCCGTCGGCGCCTTTGATAGGCTCGACGAGTTTTACACGCTTGGTCTCCTTAGTTACGGGATCGGTCATGGTGGTTTCCCGAATCTCTGTCCGGTAGACACCATTCACGAACTGGTCATCGATCAAACTCAACATGTCATTACGCCGTGCGGCATACGACTCTGCTGAACTCATCAAAGGGCCTGTCATGAAGATCGATTTCTCGAGTGCGGTCCGAATGAGTTGCTGCTCGATCGCGGCATGACTGCCGTATTTCGAGTGAATCATCTCAAGCATCGCTTGGTCATGGGGCATTTCCCAAGAGAGGGATCCGGAGATTTGAGCATGGGCACCATCATTAAAACGGACCGTAATGCTCTCGTCTTTTGGATTCCCTTGATCGGACTTTGACGAAAACCAGAACTGGCTTCGTTTGTGATACCGGGTCACTGACCCGAAACCCTGCCACTTCATGCCGGGGGTATTGTGAAAGGTCAGCTCGCCTTTGAAGGGCGACTGAACGACCACGATTTCGCCGGCATCAACACTGACAAAGGACTTTGAGCCTCCAATGAGCAGTGTGATGACAAGTATTAAACAGAATGCGGTAATGACCGCCGCCTTGATTTTGCCCGACATATTGTCGGACTCGCTTGGTAATTTCATTTACGGGATTGGGATTGGGATTGAGATTGGGTTTGTTTACTTGCTCTTAGGGGTTTTGTTTTTTCCGTTTCGAAGCATGCCTTTTGGGAGTACTTTTTCAAGCATCTTAATAAGGTTGTCGAGACATGGAAGTATTGGGGTTTTTTTCCAAAGTGGAATTGCAACTTGCGTTACAACACCTCCAAGAATAATCAACACAACGAAGTACTCAACTACTACGATTAGGATTCTCATTTTCAATGACCAGGGCCTCGGAATGAGGTTTGTTATGGTCTGTGGCTATAATACAACATATTTTTATAAAGTCAATAGAGTATTTTAAATTTATTTTCCTGTTTTTTCTAAATTTAAAAACAAAATTAACAATCCTCCTATAAATAGGATATAAATTAATAATGATCAATCGAAACAAAATCACCGCGAGTCACTCTACCCTAACCGAAACAGCGAAAGAGATTGTTAGGGTTGCACTCTCTCTCGAGAAAGTTTCAAAAATTAGTATTGGCATTATAAAGCGAACTCGTACAGGCGGTGGTCGGAAAGATATTAAATTTCTAAAAGTAACAGGAGGTATAAAAGCAAAAATCCGCGGAAGCGGATCTGTGCAGGAAGTTATTTTTTATACTTCATCTCCTAAAGAAGTTGCTAATATCCTTTCAAAAGAAATATTCAGCTAGTAATTAACTCTTTCTAAGATTTAATTACCAAATTCGATAACAAGTTGTAGCTTGCCAGATTGTATATCCTTGTGGGCAATAAAGTCGGCCGTTAATGTAATATCCTGTTGCCACTACTCCGCAACTTCCGTTTATATACTGTAGGCCAGCCGAGCAGTTGTGATTGTTGTAGTTATTTCCGTATCCATATCCACTTCCGTATCCGTTTCCATATCCATAGTTATTTCCGTATCCATAACTGTTTCCGTTTCCATAATTATATGGATAAGAGTTTGAATAATTATTTCCATAACTACCAGCATAGTAATTATTGTCGTAACTATAATTGCCATTAGTATAATTACCGTAAGAGTATCCATTATTATTATTTGAATAATTTGAATTGTTTCCGTAATAATTTAGATACGATGGATACGAATTGTAATAATAACTAGGTTGAGCTGTGTAAGTATTATTGTAACCATAGTTAGAATATCCATTATTGTAGTAACTAGAATCGTAATAATTCGAGTTATTTCCATAATAATTTGTATACCCGTAATTTGATTGCGGGTATGAATAATAGCCACCATAGCTAGTATCGGCGCTCACTGTTGCCGTAGGCACCATAAATACCGACACAAAAACAAGCATTATAGCCACCGTTGTGTATGCCGACTTAATTAATATGTTTTTCATGATGTCGCATTATAACCATATAAAGAGAAAGGGTTCAAGGTATGAAATAGTTTACATTTTGAGTGGTACTTTGATTCCAAGTATAGAAAGGCAGTTTTCAATCGTAGTTGCAACAACATGAGTTAAGTTGATGAGTGATTTACTCTTTTCTATTTCATCACCAACAATCATTTCTTCGGCATAAAGCGAATTAAATTGTGAAGCTAGTTGAAGTGCATATGTTACAACGTGTTGAGGAGCACGTTCAGTGAGAGATGATTCGACAATTTCTGGAAAACGAACAACTAATCTTGAAAGTGTTTTTGCTTGTTCTTTCTCAAATTCATTTGTAAAACTATTCGTATCAATTTTTCCAAATTTCTCATCAGCTTTTTTCAAAATTGAAAGTGCTCGAGTGTGAGTGTATTGCAAATACGGTCCTGAATCCCCTTCTATTGATAGTGCCTGTTCTTTGTCGTACACAATGTCGCGTCCGATTGCTTGTTTTAATACAGAAAACTTTATAGCTCCTACTGCGATAATTGAAACGATCTTTTCTATTTCTTCATCAGGTATTTTCCGATCCTTCATCACTTCCTTTACTGTTTTTTTAGCATCTTCAATTAGCATTTTTCCAGACACAATATTTCCAGTTCGTGAACTCACTTTTCCTTGTCCTTCGGCAAAACGCATCATTCCATGGCCAATATGCGAGGTTATTTCACCTTCTTTTGGAAGTACTTCTCTCATTGCAGCAATTACTACCTTAAAATTTTCATTTTGTTCTTTAGCAGTCACAATAAGTGAAATATCAATTTCTTTTTTTGTATCACTTTGTATTCCAAATCGTTCGGTTTTTAATTCGGCCAATGCCAAATCTTTTGCTGCATAAATAGGTACTCCTTGAGAACTAATAAATACTGCGGTGTGCAAACCAACTTTTTCTCCTCTATATATAGTGGCCCCCTCACTTACTTCAAATGTTTTGCCTGATTCCGCAATACCTGTATGTTCTTTTACAATTTTCAAAGCTGGAGTAGCTGTTTGGCTTTCAAAAAAATAATGATCGAATTTTGTTCCTAATTCTGCATAAATTTCTTCGAATGCTTCCAAACTCCACTCTTTTCCTTTATCGTAAATTTCGTTTACTTCATTATCAGATCGGTCATAAATCTTTTTATTGATTTCTTGAATTTCATTTTCAATTTTTTGTTGATCTTCATTTAATGGAATTAAAACTCCCTTATCATCTTTTTCTCTTTTTGATTTTGAAGAACCAAGCGCATATGCTTTTCCTAAAAATCCAACTTTAGTTTGTAAGTCTGCTTCGTCCGTTGGCCATGCTTCGTCTAAAAGACGTAGGCCCCAGATAGTAACTGCAACATGGCGCCCAACATCTCCTTGGTAAGACACTCGCTTAACAGTAGCTCCCGCCCATTCGTATGAATTAGCTAAAAATTCGCCGATTACATTACTCATGGCATGCCCGATATGAAATTCTTTAAATGGATTCGGGTCGGTGTAATCAATTACTACTAATTTATTTTTTTGTAATTCGTTTTTACCAAAATTATGCGGATATTTAAGCGCCTCAATAATTTTATTTGAGATAAAATAATTTGAAAGATAAAAATTGATGAAACCAGGACCCGCCACTTCTACTTTTGAAATTTCAGTTGGTAAATTTTTTGTAATTTCAGCCACAATAAGTACTGCAAGTTCAACAGGATTTTTCTTTAATTGTTTGGCCAAACTAAGAGCAATATTAGTTGAATAATCTCCATGAGAAATATCTACTGGATGATCGAGTTTGATTTCCGAATCCCCGATTTCTGGCGCAAACGTTTTAGCTGCAGAAGCAGTTACATTTCGTATCATTTCAGTAATATCCATGGCCTTACTGTAGCAAATGGGCTGGCAATTAAAAAGGCCGCTAACACCCGTAGGTTTTAGCGGCCTGATGAAAACGTGTAGGGTATTAGTGCCCTCGAGGGAGTGAAGGTGAAATATACTCACCGACTGCATTCCGGAGCATGAGGACGAAGTCAGGAGCCTCAACTTTGCGCTCCGAAAACTTGGCTTTGTTTCCCGGGTTTTTAGCCCAAAGAACTTTGACCAAAGCCTTCAAAAATCTTTCCATGAGATAGGGCTGCTTTTGGGCAGCTATTTCAATTTCTCTGAAAAGAGTCAACCAAGCGCCCAGACCTGTAAACTTTCTTTCAAATTGTTCTTTGACGAGAGGCTCGTGGACAAAACAAAAGGGTTTAGTGCTAAGAACCGCGGAGATGATATCCATGAAATTAATGGGTTGGGGTTAAACTACTCTGAAGCGATACTAGCGCAAAAAAAATATTTGGTCTACAGAAAACTGCCGCACAGTAAATATGCGGCAGTCGAACAAATTATCGAACTATCCTATTAATTTCTTTAAAACCTCGTCCAAATCTTTAGCGACTGTATTGAAATCGTTGTTAGCATCTACAATAGAATGATTAACTAACTTCTTAAACGCAGTCACCCCCTCTTGCATACGGATATGGAAATCAACTTTTGCTTTATCAAAATGATTAATTTCACTTTGATCTTTTTGTTGTTGTTTTCGTTTCAATCCAATCTCAATATCTACATCAAGAAAAATATAAATGTCTGGTTCATATTCGCGAGTAATTTCTTTTCTCACGGCATGAAATAATTCAGTTAAATGATGATTTTGTTTTCCGTGCAATTGATACGCAAACGTTGAAGAATCGTACCTATCACAGATTACATGTTTCCCTGATTTAAGTGCAGGGATAATGGTATGAACCATGTGATCTTGCCTTGCAGCATTGAATAAACAAAGCATTGTTAATGCATCTGCCTCGTGTGCAAATTCAGAAAATAAAATTAAATTTCTAATTTGCTCAGCGTATGGCGATCCGCCGGGCTCACGACTAAAAACAACACTGTCTTTATATATTTCTTTCAGCCTTTTTATGTGGCTACTTTTTCCTGATCCCTCACCCCCTTCAAGAACAATAAATTTTCCTCGAGTATTTTCCATATTATTTTATATGTTTCTTACTTGTTTTATGGGTAGAATTTTCTTTTCTATCCCTCATATTACCTTCTCGTAAAACAATATCAATAGTATTGGCAATCTTTTCAAAATCTTTTTCTTTTTTTCCACGAGTGGTTTCGGCAGCAGTTCCTAATCTAATTCCCGATGGATCCATCGGATTTCGTATATCACCAGGAACTGTGTTTTTGTTAACGATAATTCCAACTTCTTCAAGCAAATCGCTCGCTACTTTTCCAGGTACTCCACCTGCGCCACGTTCTCCTCCTTTTTTTACTCCTCCCATCCATGTGTCTACGAGTACCATATGGCTATCTGTCCCTCCTGACACAATTTTCCATCCACGTTTTTTAAGGCCAGCTGCCAACGTTTTAGCATTAGCCATTACCTGCTTTGCATATGTTTTAAAGCTAGGCTGAGCCGCTTCTTCCAAACATACAGCCACAGCAGCAATTTGATTCATGTGTGGGCCGCCCTGAAGACCTGGGAAAACAGTTTTATCAATTTTTTTATTAAATTCTCTTTCATCAATTTTTGAAAAGATGAGAGCTGAGCGTGGACCTCGCAATGTTTTATGTGTTGTTGTTGTTACCACATCGGCATATGCAAATGGAGATGGATAGGCCTTCCCTGCTACAAGCCCTGAAATATGTGACATGTCTACCATTAAAATAGCGCCGCATGCATCAGCAATCTCACGGAATTTTTTCCAATCAACTTTTCGAGGATAGGCTGTAAAACCTGCAACAATAATATGTGGCTTTTCTTTAATCGCTAAAAGTTTTAATGCACCGTAATCAATCATTTCAGTTTTTGGATCTACACCAAATGCAATTTGTTTCCAAAACTTTCCAGTGGCTGAGGCTTTGTGCCCATGTGTTAAATGTCCTCCATGATCAAGCGACATTCCCATAATTTTTCCAGCTGGAACCTGCATTCCATCTTTATTAATATGCTCATGTGGCAAAAGTGCTGCGTACACCGCAAAATTTGCAGGCGACCCAGACATTGCTTGTACATTCACTGCCCATTTTTTTGAAGATAGACCAAACAATTTTAAAGCACGAGCTTGTGCCAATTCTTCTACTTCATCAACAATTGTATTTCCTCCATAGTATCGCTTGCCCGGATATCCTTCAGCATATTTATTTGTAAGCTCAGTTCCAAGTGCTTCAAGTACGTCAGCACTTACGTAATTTTCAGAAGCAATTAAGTTGATAACTCGTTTCTGTCTTTCTCTTTCTGTTTTTATGAGCGATGCAATTTTTTTATCTTTCATGTGAGTAAGTTAGATTTTAAATATTTAAAGTAATAAGGGTAATAAAAAGAATTTTTTATTTTTTAGTAACATTCACATTACATATAGGCACTTAGATCATGTTTATATTGTACGTACCTAACCCTAATCCTTCAATCTTTCGAGCAATTAAAATATGTGAGATAGTATCGATATGAAGCAATATCTTGATTTACTGAAACATATTAAAGACACAGGTATTAAGACCGACGATAGAACAGGCACCGGAACTACGGCTATCTTTGGGCATCAAATGAGGTTTGATTTAAGTAAAAATGGCCCTGGCTTCCCTCTTTTAACTACAAAACGGGTACCTTTTAAGCTCATTTTAAGTGAATTACTTTGGTTTATTGCAGGAGATACGCAACTTAAAACACTTTTACAAAATGGAAATCATATTTGGGATGAATGGCCATACAAATGGTATTTACAAAGTCTTAACATGCCTGTTCCTGCTACAAATTCTGATGAATGGAAATCGGGTTTAAATGAATTTACAGCAAAAATTTTAGCAGATGAAGAATTTGCTAAAAAATATGGAGACTTAGGTCCTGTATATGGATATCAGTGGCGAAGCTGGCCCGATCATCGAAACCTCGATGAAAATGGAAAGCCGAAAGGAATTGATCAGCTTTCTAAAATAATTGGGGATATTAAAAAATCTCCGAATTCACGACGATTAATTGTATCTGCTTGGAATCCAGCCGACATTGATGAAATGGCAAAGGCAGGACTTCCTCCGTGCCATTGTTTATTTCAATTTAAAGTTTTAGATGGAAAACTTTCATGCCAACTCTATCAGCGAAGTTGCGATACATTTTTAGGGGTGCCATTTAATATTGCCAGCTACTCTCTTTTAACAATAATGATTGCACAAGTTGTTGGGCTCGAACCGGGAGAATTTATTTGGACAGGAGGCGACGTACATTTATATTCAAATCATATGGATCAAGTTGCTGAATTACTTTCACGAACTCCCGGAACACTTCCAACAATTAAATTAAACCCAGAGATTAAAAATCTTTTTGATTTTAAAATGGAAGATGTTGAATTAATTGATTACAACCCACAAGCACCAATTAAGGCACCTATCGCGGTTTAAGTTTTTAAAAAAGAAATATCAAGATGAAAAAAGAAATTCATATTATTGTTGCAATGCAAGAAAGTGATAAAGGAATTGGCTTTGAAGGTGAATTACTTTATTGTCTTCCGAAAGACATGGAGCACTTTAAAGAATTAACATCTGGACACGCAGTAATTATGGGACGAAAAACATGGGAATCAATTCCTGAAAAGTTTCGCCCACTTCCCAATCGAACTAATATTGTAGTAACGAGAAATAAAGATTTTAAAATAAATAATGAATCAGTATTAATTACCAATTCTTTTGAAGAAGCTCTAGAGAAAGCTGAGGGTGTGCCTGGAGAAATAATTTTTATTATCGGCGGGTCTGCACTATATAAAGAAGCATTGCCTGTTGCAGATATTATAGATTTAACCTTAATACATGATGAAAACAATACTTCTGGTGTATCACGCCCTGCAGATACTTACTTTGAAGGATACCTCCCTACTGAATGGTTAATAGTAAACGAGGTAGATTTAGTTGATGAAAAAGATAGCTTAACATACTCGTTTCTTACTCAGAAACGCATCGATTCTCCTTCAAAATAGGCATTAAATTTAGCCAAATATAGGATAAACATTTAATAAAGAAGATGTAAACTATTCCCCTATTTTCCTTCTGCTACAATATACACATGGCACTATCAGACAGAAAAATCTTAGAGGAAATGAAAAAGGGTGACATTATTATTCAACCGTTTGATCGACGAAATTTAGCAACCTCAAGTTACGATGTAACACTTGGTGAATATTATTATCGAGAACAAAAACCAAATTATATTTTGTCGCACTATAATATTTATAATAAGAAACATACCGACCATGTGTGGGGTAAGAAACCTATAAAAGCCGAACGAGCCGACAAAGTATTTAAAACTTTTACCGCATTTGAGTGGGAAGGAATTTCTCCAGAAGACAAAATTATTTTACTTGAACCAGGTGAAACTATTTTAGCTCACACTAATGAATTTATTGGAGGACGCAATCATATTACAACCATGATGAAAGCACGATCATCACTCGGACGAAGTTTTATTGAAGTATGTAAATGCGCAGGCTGGGGTGACGTTGGATATATTAATCGATGGACTATGGAAATCACAAATAACTCACGCCACTATGCTATCCCCCTTGTAGTTGGTCGCCGAATTGCACAAATTATTTTCTTTGAAACCGGCCCTATTTTAGATACAAATATTGACTACGCCAAAGCAGGAAAATATCAATCATCTCAAGATATTAATAAACTGAAAAAAATATGGAAGCCTGATGCAATGTTGCCAAAAGTATATACCGATAGAGATATTAAAAAGAAAAAATAAAAAAGGTCGCATCAATGTCTTTTGATACGACCCTTGAATAACTGCGCACGGATTACATCTTAGAGCCGCTGCTGCTCCAATCTAGATTCAGAACTATTGGTTAGAGGACTCTTTTAGGGATTTCATTCCTTTATTCTTTCCCTGCGAATCAAGGAGAGAACCGAATATTTTTATTTTTTATTTCTTCGGATGTTGGTAACATAAAATGAAACATGAATCCTTCCTCATTTCCAAACATTGAATTATGTATTGGTTGGAAAAGGCCACATTCCTAGAATTTGCTGAACTACGTTAGATCCGTGCTGTCTAACAATAATTCACTCTTTTTCACATTTTGTCTCTCCTGTCTAAGAAGAGATAAAGATGCCGCTTGATAGGTGTAGACGAACATCACCCATTTAATACCCTACAGTATTAGGCTTTTAGAGTATATGCACAGGTGCACAGCATCTTTTCAGCGCTTATTCCAGGGTTTTTATTTCCCTAGTTATTTTCCTTTATTGTGGGAAACACCGGATGAACACCGGCCGAGGCTGTAGATCGACACATCAGCTTGCGCCAATGAGCGATTGTCTTCGGTTGCTTGATTCTCTTCGGCGGGACACGTACACGAAGTGCCGTCTGTCCACTTTAGTACGATTTCCAGAGTATCCTAGCTGAGCTCATCGTATGTGTTAAACGACTTTGCTTCCAAAAACAGACTAGCATTTAACGCAAATAAAAACAAAAAAGCGCTCCCCGAAAGGAGCGCTTTCAAAATCGAAAGTCTTATGCGAGTCTCGTCTTGTACTATTCATTCTATTTATCGAACAAGCTAAGTCGATATTTTCTCTTATCGAACGAAGCTTCGATTATTTTCTGTACTCTCACATGGGTTTGATCGTCGGGATCTGCTAACTGATCAAGGCTATCAATCCAGAAGTTATGAAAAAGTCTCGGAAATCGCCTACCGATTCCAACGGAAAAAGCACTAATTCCTGAACCTCCTTCAAGGACATTAAGGCTAAGGACGATCTTACCTGAGAAAAGTGCATACAATACCTCAGAGGTAGCACCTTCACTTAAGGTGCCGGCATTGAGTCGAATTAGGAAATCCGAATGGTCAATTTGAGAAAAATCGTGTTCAACCAAATTTCCACCAAATTCTTCCCAACCTTCGAATGCACGGTTTGCAATACTTGGTCTTATGGGCACTTCGTCAGGAGGAATAATCCTGAACGGATTGTGAGTATAGCCCAACTGTGCAAACCTTTCGACCCAAGCTAAGCAAGTTTGAATGCGCGTCTTATTTTCAACCTGTAGGGACATTGCGCAATAGAACGACTTTTGCCAAACAGGAATAGGGATTCGCGAAATAGACTGAACAAATCTGATCACGGGCGTAAGTATGCTAGATGTCATATTCAATTGTATTGTGGGGAACTATCCACAGAATGTGGGTTACTTGTTTAAAATATATCTTTATTTAGCTTTGTGTACAAATCAATTTAATTTTTGAATATAATAACAAAAAAACACCCAGAAGGTGTTTTTTTGTGTGAGATTTAAACTAGATTAGTATTACTTCCCTACTTCTACTCCCATCGATTGGCAAGTCCCTTTAATCATTTTTTTTGCGGCGTCTAAATCGTTTGCATTCATTTCTACCATTTTAATTTTTGCAATTTCTTCGATTTGAGCTTCAGTAATTTTTCCAATCTTTTTTCCGTTTGGAGTTCCTGATCCTTTTTCTTGATTCACTGCTTTCAAAATCATTTGAGCAGCTGGAGCTGTTTTAAGAATAAAATCAAATGATCGATCTTCGTACACCGACATAAGTACAGGTACAATTTCTCCCATACGATCACGAGTTGCATCGTTGAATCGTTTTACGAATTCTCCAATGTTAACTCCTGCGGGTCCAAGCACAGTTCCAACCGGTGGAGCTGGTGTTGCTTTTCCTCCAGCAATTTGGAGCTTAATTACTTTAGTTACTTTTTTAGCCATATAAATTTAGTTTAATTTGTTATTTTTGATTGAGTTTTATAGGTCGATTTGAAGCTCGGCCCATATATTGATGCGATATTGAAGCGCGTAACAGTTAAGTTAAAATACCTTAAAACCGCTTTTTTGGCAATAAGTCAATTTAGCAGAACTTTAACTAATCCTTAAACCTTCTTAATTTGTAGAAAGTCGAGCTCAACCGGTGTTTCTCGTCCGAACATTGAAACAAGTACCTTTACCTTTCCTCGCTCATTATCAACCTCACTTACCTTTCCTTCGAGCTCTTTAAATGGTCCGTCTGCAATCATTACATTGTCTCCTGGAACCAAATCAATTGCATGCTTCACGTTTCCAGCTCCCATTCTCTTAAATAGTTCTTCAACTTCTTTTTTATCAAGAGGTACCGGAGTTACTCCAGACCCTACGAATCCAGTTACACGAGGTGTGTTTCGTACAACGTACCAACTATCATCAGTTACGATCATATCTACTAAAATATATCCGGGATAAATTTTTTCTTCTTCTTCAACTCGCTTCCCTGCTTTAATTTTAATTTTTTTTTCTGTGGGAACGATTACACTAAAAATTTTATCTTCCATTCCAAGAGATTCAATTCGTTGTTTTAGATTTCGGAGAACGGCATTTTCGTATCCTGCATATGTGTGGACTGCATACCAATTTCGTTCAGCAATATGTTGCTTTTTTGTTACATCTACAGCTGCGTCGTTTGTATTACTTGTTGTATTGTTTTGTTCTTCGTTCATAAAATGTACTAGTTTAATAATGTAGAGGTTTAAAAATTATTTTAAAATAAGTTTTTGTATTCCTTGTGAGAAAAGATAATCGAAAAATCCTAAAAATAATGCAACGCCGATTGAAATAATAATAATCATGATGGTAAAAAATATTGCCTGCTCTCGAGTAGGCCATGTAACGTGGTTTAGTTCTGCTCGAGTTTCTTTGATGTATTGGAAGAGTCCCATATATAGAGTGTTAATTTCTTAAAATCCGGTACTAAAAAACCCCTCCGAGGGGCATTTCGTATACTACGCCTTGCTCTTCGCACTGTCAAATTCTTTAATTGAAAAATCCTAAAAACTCATAATAAAGCTCTCTATTGAGGCCTTTTAGGGGGTAATCGGGTCAGTAGGTGGAATTACAATTGGGTCAGGCACAGGTGTTGTTGATGAAGCTAACGGAATTACTATTGTTGATGTGTCTGATGAGGTTGATGTACTTCCTACAGTACTGGGTGTTCCAGTATCAGAAGGTGTTGGGGTCGGAGTAGATGTTGCACTTGAGGTACTTATTCCTGCTGGAGATGAACCGGTTCCACCACTTAGTGCTTGTTGTGCTGCAGTTTGGCTTTCGCATGATCCGGCAAGCGTACTAATTGCGCCATTGTTTACAGTGATACAGGTAAGTTGTCCTGTTGATTTATCTCGCACTGTTATCCCCTCTTCAATCGTTGCATGTTTAGCTGTAAAGTTTTCAACAAAAATATTTTTGAGTGCTGTCACTCCGTTAACTATTGATGTCCCGAATGAATTAAGTACATCAAAAATAGATGTAGATCCGGGATTCAATACATTTGAACTTGTTGCTGAAAGAATTGTTGAAGATCCATATAGTCGATCAAGTTTTTCATTAAGCGCTTGAATACCGATAAGTGCAACACCTGCTGGGTCGATTGTTGAGATAGAAGTATTAGATCCTCCAACATGAAAGGCTTCATAAAAATCTTGAGCAAATGGCCCTATGTGAGTTGTTCCTGTCGGATCCTTTTTGTAATTCCATTGCTCAATAGGAAGTGAAGCAATTTTTGAAAGAACATCTTGTTTGTCGAGTGTCACGAAGTTTTCTTTCAAATTTCTATCTGATGCATTGGTCCATGTTGAACCATCAGAATAAGCACCGCCCGAGAGTGCGATTAAGTGATTGGGAGTTGTCGTTCCAATTCCCACATTTCCTCCAACTGGCTGCAATATAAGATCTCGAGAAGTTACTCCGGGAGACACTGCTTCAATAATTCCAAAATTACCTGTTTGATTATATGAAATTCCTACACCTCCAGTATTTCCATCTGCTCCAACTACAAAATGTTCATTGTCCCATGAACTAAAACTAGCGAAAGTTGTGTCGTTTGTTGTTACCACATGAAGTTTTGCAAGATTATTTGTTGTCCCAATTCCAACATTTCCTGTTGAATCAATAATTAATCGATTTGTAAATGTATGCGAAACGTCTATGTCTGCAGCATCTGACTGACCGATTACAAAAGCACTTGCATTACCATATGCAAATTCTCCAGTTTGCCCAGCTTGTTTAATTAATCCAACTCTATTTGCGGCAGCATCAAGTGACCAGAAAGCTCCTTCTCCTCCAATAATATTTCCAGCTACTGATAACGAACCGTCACTAATAGTAAGATCACCATTAACATTACTTGAACCATATGATGTAAATGCTGATGCAAAAGTTGTAAGCCCTGTAAATAATCCTGTTCCCTGGACACTTAATGTTTCTGTTGGAGTACTCGTTCCGATTCCAACTTTTGCACCGCCAACTGGCGCTGCGGATGCGGTAGTATTTGCTCCAATTCCTGTCGCATATATTATTCCACCGACATTTAATTGATTGTTCGCATCGTTTGCAGTACCTTGTCCAATTGCGACACTATTTATAAATCCTCCGGTTGAGGTGTAATTACCCAAAAGAATTGATGATGAGTCTCCTGAAGTATTGTCAACTACATCAGTCAGTCCTGCTGATCGACCTATAAAAATAGAATTGGCGGCAAAGGTTGAACCGTTACCAGCGTTTGTTCCAATAAAAACTGAGTTGGCTGCATTACTTGCGTTTGTCCCCGCATTAGTACCAATGAAATTTGAATTATTTGCTTGACCTCCATTTAAGCCAGCTTGGTATCCAATAAAGTTTGAACTGTATCCACTTGTTGCATTATTTCCAGCAATTGCACCGATAAAGTTTGAGTTAGCTGCTTCAGTCGCACCTACACCAGATTGGTTTCCGATAAAGTTTGAGTTAGCTGCATTTGTTGCTGCAATTCCCGCATGATACCCAAAGAAGTTTGAGTTAGCTGCATTGATTGCAGTGTCTCCCGCACCTTGTCCGTAAAAGTTTGAGTTAGCTGCACTAGTTGCATTTGCACCTGCACCATTTCCAAAAAAGTTTGAAAAGGCGGCATTTGTAGCTCCTGCTCCTGCGGATACTCCGAAGAAGTTTGAGAAAGGTGAATCAGTTGCTCCATTACCAGCAAGCAAACCAAAGAAGTTTGAATTATATGAATTCGTTGCACCAGATCCTGCTGTAGTTCCTATGAAGTTTGATTGTATTGCGCCGGTTGCACCATTACCTGCATCAGATCCAATAAAAACTGCACTTACAGCATTTGTGGCTCCTGCTCCTGCATTAGAACCGATGAAGTTTGATGAGGCTGCACCAATCGCACCGTTACCTGCACCTGCCCCAATAAAGTTTGAGCTCACTGCATTAATTGCACCATTACCAGCATTATTTCCAATGAAGTTTGAATACTGAGCTTGAGCGGCAGAGTAACCAGCATTTGTTCCTATAAATATCGACTCGGTAGAGTTAGTTGCATTACTACCTGCTCCAATTCCAGCAAAAAAGGTACCTGAAATTGGTGAAGAAATTGGAGTTCCATTTACATTAAAGGAGTTTGAATATGTGATGCCGGTCGCTGTAATATCGCCTTGAACTCCCAAAGTACTCCCTGGAGTTGTTGTTCCGATTCCAACTTTTCCTCCTGCAAATGCCGCACCTGTTTGACTACTACTATTATAAATTCCTGTGGCATACAAAACATTTCCAATATTTAATTCTTGTGCGGCATTGTTAATTACTCCTTGTCCAATAGAAATTGAATTTGAAAATCCACCAGTTCCTGCATATTGACCAATTGCAATTGATGCTCCGCCCGAACTGTTATCTACAGTATCAGAACTACCAGCACCTCTTCCAATAAAAATAGAGTTTTTAGCATTTGTAGCTCCTGCTCCCGCAGACACACCAATGAAGTTTGAGAAAGAGGCATTTGTCGCACCATTTCCAGCAGACAAACCGAAAAAATTAGAATCGTTTGCATTTGTTGCATTCCTACCTGCATTTGCTCCGATGAAGTTAGAATCATTAGCGTTTGTCGCGCTGAGACCCGCCTGTGTTCCTAAAAAGTTTGAATTGTCAGCATTTACACCTAAAGCTCCAGCACTTTGCCCAATAAAATTAGATTGTTGTGCTAGTGTAGCGCCTGCCCCTGCAGCGTTTCCAATAAAATTAGATTGAAGTGCATTTGTTGCTCCTTCTCCAGCACTTAACCCTATGAAAAGCGTACCTAATAGAGGAGATGAAAAAGGAAGCTGATTAATTTTAAATATCCCACTTACGGTACTAGTTCCACTTACAACTAACGTATCGGTTGGTGTTGTAGTTCCAACTCCGACACTTCCTCCGTTTGGGGCAATTAATACGTTTCCATTTTGAATAAGAGGATCAAAGGCGTCTGAACCTGGAATAATAAATACGTCTCCTCCTTTAGGTCCGAGGCTTGAATTTCCTCCGCGAATAAATACCATACCTCCCTGTGAATTATACGCGTCACTTACTGTACAACCACTGTCATCACATGTTGATTCAGATGTCGCATATGCATCTCCTGCTTTAATTGTAACAGTCCCCGTGTCGGCTATTGGCCTTGTGATATCAGCGGTTCTAATAACTAAATCTTGTTTAATAAAATGTCCGTCCCTTCCTCCAATAATTGTTGATGTTGCCTGGTCTACTAATAAAACATTGCCTGTAAACAATCCATTTCCTGCAACTGAAAGTTTTTCTTCAGGTGTTGTCGTACCGATTCCAAAATTTCTATTTACTAAAACACGAAATGCCTCAACTCCATTTGTTTTAAACACTAAAGGCTGCGTATCAGTAGTTCCAATAAAATTAAGCGATGGATTTGTTCCAGCATTTCCTAAAAGTAACCACGCATCAGTTGAAGAACTGCTGCCTCCGCCTGTTGAAGTTGCAACTGGTCGATTTTCAAGAGCTAATAATCGTGCGTCGATAATAGTAAAGCGGGGGCCAAGCGCATCTCCTAAACCTGTTCCACTTGTACCTCCTCCGCCCCCTGATACATACGTAATATTTGTTACACCTCCGTACGAACCCGTTGATGAATTATATCCCGATGTATTAATATCTCGTGCCGCATATTCAGAAATCTTTCGATCAATTAATTTTGAAATTTCTGTTAGCGATAGTCCTTCTGAATTTGGATAATACGATTTGTAAATCGCTAAGGTTTGATTAATAGGAGTTGTTACTGGTTTTGTAACCACTAAATTCCCATAAAAACTTCCACTTACTTGAGGTTTCTTTATAATAATGTAAAGAGTTGTTGTTTGAGCTTCTGTTTTTAACGAAAAGACCGGAATCAATGATGTAAAGACAAGGGGAAAAATAAGCCCGAAAACAAAAATACCGCACAAACGGCCTGTCCACATTACACGTTTATTTTTCGTGTTTTGAACAATAATTTCCGTAGTGTCGGTACTTTGAAACATACCATGCCATTTTACGCTAAAAATGTTGCTATTCCTAACTATTTTTAACTTTAAATGTGGAGAACTCTAGCTCAATTTAGGTCGTATTATTTTAACTAATTTTCATCTTTTTTTGACTATTCAATCTCAAAGGTAATTGTAATATTTGAAGTGACTGTTTGTGATCCAGCCTCAACAGGAACTGATGGACTCGCCTCCCCAGCTGACATAGTTTTCATAGAATCCATTGCATATGGAGGAGTACCACCATTGTTGTCTTCGTAGATGCTTGTGATTTTGCCAATTCTAATTCCAGACGCTTTAGCAATACTTTTTGCTTGGGCCATGGCATCGGCTATCGCTTTTTCACGAGCTTGCTCTTTGATTTTTGATGGATCATCAAGATTCATCGTAATACTACTTACGTTTTGAGCCCCCTTATCACTTACTAGACTAAGTAAATCTCCCACCTTTGCAATATCTCGAACTTTAACTGTGAAAGATTCTGAAGCTTCGTAACCACTAATCACAGGGTTACTTGGCGGACAATATTGATACGTGCAAACACCCTGTTTTGTATTGTCGTATGTTGGATATAAGTTATATGACGATGTTTGAATGTCAGCCTCAGCAATTCCTGCACTTTTTAGAGCAGAAACAATAGGTTCTGCTTTTTTAGACATTGCCGCTTCAGCATCAGCCCCCTTTGGAGCTTTTTCTGTAATACTAAAACTAAAAGTAGCAATATCCGGCTTTGCAATTACTTCTCCTTTTCCAGAAACAGAAAAAGAAGCATATGTATTTGTTAAATACGATGTTTGTTTAAAGTTATAAATAGCCGAACTTAGTAAGTAAACCATTAATAATACGAGCACTCCGTATACGAGCCCTCGAGTGTTTTTATTGTCCATAATTGTATTCATGCGGCCATTCTAGCATCAAAAACATACTATTAAAAAACCTTAAGAATTCTTCAAATATGCTTCCACTAAATTTTCAAAAAGTGATGCGACGGTTAACTGCCCTACCCCTCCAGGAACCGGAGTATACGCCTTAACATGCTTGCGGGCATCAGCCGAAAAATCTCCGATTAATTGATCATCTTCCAATCGATTAATTCCAATATCAAAAATAATTTGGTTTTCATGCACCATTTCTTTTGAAACTAAATTTTGTTTTCCTGCTGCAATCATAATAATTTCATTTTGAGCAACCAATTCTTTTAAATTATTTGTATGCGAATGTGCAACCGTAACTGTGGCGTTTGCATTTATCAGTGCAAGGGCAAGTGGTTTACCTACAATTAATGATCGGCCAATTACTAAAACTTTTTTTGATTCAAGTTCAATATTATATTCTCTACACATTGTTAAAATTCCTTTTACTGTTGCGGCAATAAAACTTGGTTTTCCAACGAGCAGATTGTACATACTTGATTCACCTAATCCATCAACATCTTTTTTTGAATCAATTGCATTTAAAATTTCATTTTGATTTAAATGAACAGGAATTGGCATTTGTACAATAACTCCGTGGACAGAATTATTTGTGTTATGAATTTGAATTGAATGAACAATCTCATTTGTTGTTACATTTTCATCGTGACATTCTTCAATTACCTCTCCTCCAATTTTTTTACCAAAAGCAATTTTATTCTTTACATATGTTTTACTTGCTTCATTATTTCCAATTCGAATAATCACAAGTGTGGGAAGTATTTTTAAAGAAGATACACTAATTTTTTCGGAAATTTTAGAACTTAAGACATTACAAATAGCTTCTTTAAGTGGTCTTCCGTCTAAAATTTGAGGTGTTTTGTCATTCATAAATATAGTAGGACTTATCAAGTCAAAAGGGTGTTTAAAAATTAATCTAAATTAAACGGTATGCTCTGATTTTACGATCATTCTCGCATAATGGCCATGAATAAGGCGAATTAATCGTATTAACATCATTGAAAGTGTAACTGAGAAAATACCAACGAATACTCCCCCAATGATGTCTGACACCCAATGCGCTCGTACATATACTCTACTTATTCCAACTAAAATGACAAATAAAAATGATAGGATGCCGATGACACACATACTTATAAATTTTTTATTTATATATAGTCTTGGAATAAAGACAATGCTAATTAAAAGTGCAAAGGTTGTAGCGAAAGTAACATGACCACTTGGGAAACTTGTAGTAAGAATATTTACCAATGCTCCATTTGGTCTAGCAATCTGGGTAAATCCTTTCAGAAATAAATCGACAACTGTACTGAGTGAAAATGAAAGTGCAACCAATATTGCATCTGAATAGTATTTTTTATAGAGCATATAAAATACAAATATTGCGGCAAATATTGCGGCATTAATCGGATCAACAAGAGCCGTCAATCCCACAAAAAAGTCAGTGATGTGTGAATACACCAATACATCAATTACTTTAAAAACAGCGAGGTCAATTTTAGTAAGCCAGCCGTGATGAATCACTTGACGATATGTTTCGATAAACGCGAAAGCTGAAAAAAGATTCAATCCGAGAATGTAAACATAATATTTTTTAAATATATGATGATTTCGATTAATCGTTGAATATAAGAAGTAAGCTAAAACAGAAAATGCCAGCGCGAATAATACAAAAATACTTGCATATCTTAGCGCAACCTGAATTGCTCTTCCAAATATATATCCCCCACCTATATGAATAACTGACCAAATAAACGAAGAGAGAAATGCATAACTACAGTATTCTCTGAAATTAAATTTTGAAACACCGAACAACATTGGAGAAAGTGCCCGGGCAAGTGTATTAAACCTTCCCCAAATTATAAACTTTGCAGGGTGTTTTATTAAAAAATTTTCAAGAGAATTCTTTCGTTCTTCTGTATAAAACATCCATTTTCCTAAAACCCTCACAGCCTCATTTCCCCACGTATAGCCAATAGCGTATCCTAAAATGTCTCCTAAAAAAGCCCCGATTGTTCCTGTGGCAATAAGTGGCATTACTTGGATGTGGCTAAATTTTGAAAAAATACCAATTCCCACTGCAATACTCGAACCAGGAATAACAACTCCGATAATTGGAATTCCCTCAAAAAGTGACGATAGGAACAAAACGATATAGCCCCACATTCCAAAGTGGTTTTGTGTGAAAATTAAAAGATGATGGAAAAAATTATTCATTTACAATTTAATCTAGTCAAATTATTTTACGCGGGCAAGCTCAGCTTCTATTGCATCAATCAATACGTTTTTATCCGCTACTCGAACCGTTGATGAACCGATAAAGAACGTTGGTGTTGAATTTACCCCAACCGCTTCAGCATCCTTTTTATCAGCCTCTACTCTGTCTTTTACAAACTGACTTTCTTTATCCTTTTTCCATTGATCAATATTTAAACCAATTTTTTGTGCGTACGACTGAAATACATTTGATGGATCAACTTGTTCCGACCACTCAGCTTGTCCTTCAAAAAGCATATCGTGCATTTCAAAAAACTTTCCTTGAAGTCCTGCAGCTTCTGCAGCATATGCCGCAGTCAAAGAATTTAAGTGCATACTCAAAGGATAGTTTCGATATACGAATGTTACTTTATCTCCGTATGTTTCTTTTAGACTTTTAACACCAGGATATGCATATCCGCAAGCAGGACATTGAAAATCAGCGAACTCAATTACTTTTACTTTTTCAGTTTGTTTTGCTTTTACTTCATGCTGTCCTTCTCTATTTAATTGTTGAATATTCGGAATTTGAGTAACTTCAATTTTTGGAGTTGTTACTTGCTCTCCTTTATAGAAATAAGCTCCGACTCCTACAAGGAGGATGCAGGCTAAAATAACTCCGACAGCAACTTTTACTTCTGTAGTAATTTGGTTCATAAATATATTTGGGTGGAATAACGTCTACTAAGATGAAACTTATTTTATAATTTTATACCGCTTTGTTAACGATGTTCGTAGCATACTGTTTATTTAAATAGACACAAATAATAATCACGGTGAGCGCTGTGAATGCCATGAGAGGAATTGTAATGAAACCATAATACTCAACATATACGGTTGTACACGAAACTCCATTTTTACAAGGTGCAAGACTGTCTGAAATAAATTTATAGTACAAAAGATTATGAAAGAGCGAAATACACCACCCAATAATAGCTACGGGTAGAACGTAATATGCAATATTTGCATCACGCCTTGCATATGCAATTCCTAAAATAAGAGCAAAAGGATAGATTGCAATTCGTTGCCACCAACATAAAACACAAGGCGGATATAAAGCAATCTCACTGTAATATAAGCTACCTCCCATGGCTACAATAGCTTGTATCCAAGCCACCAAAAGGCCGTATCTACCAAAAAATTTCTTAAGATTTTCTTTAATCATTTATGCATTGTAACACTTTATGTGTTTCAAATTAAATCTCCTTGTAAAAAAATAAAATACCCCTATTAATAAGGGTATTCTATTTAACTTAAAAAAGTTTTATGGATAAATCTATATTGAATTATTTTCCGAAAGCTACCTTTAGCGTTGCTTTGGCTTGTTCAACTGTTGTCTTAAATGTTGACTCAGCGGTTGTAACTGTTGCTTTTCGAGCTGTAGCTAATTGTTGAATCGATATTTTTACCTTAGGTAATGCTGCTACTGAACTTTTTAAAGTGGCTCGTGCTGCTTTAACTGCAGTTTCCAGATGAGCTCTAGCGTCGGCACTAGATACTCCTCCGGCACATTCTGTTTTAACAAGATTTGTCGCTGCAGTAACTGAAGCACTGAAAGTTGCGATTAATCCGTCTACTGCTGATTTTCGTGAAGTAATTAGTGAGCTAACTCCAGTATTAAAGGTACTGATAGCTGAATCTACTGAAGCACGCTTTGTACTTACCGCTTGTTTAACCGTATTTTCATATACTGTCACAGCTTGTTTCTGTGCATCTGTAGTTGCTTTAACCTCTACTTTTGTAAAAGCCTCAAGCCGTTTTCCATCCCATTCTCCTCGTTTCTTTTCAAGAGCTGCCTCGCGCTCGCTTTGTTTTGTATTAATTTTATCAATTCTTTCCTGTTTCTTTTCATCGTACGATGTTTGTTTTTCTGTAAGTTTTGTATTAATTTTTTGAGCAAAAGCATCAACATTTGCACAAAAAGCTTTTACAGATGTTGAGGGAGATGTTGAGCTTGCAGATTGCGCAAATGATAATCCAGGAGTAGCGACACTTGCTACAAGTGCCATTGTTGCTACTGCTTTAGTAATGTTTTTTCTATATTGAATCATAAATGAATAAGTTATTGAATAAATAATCACTTCTAAATTTTTTGTTTAAGATATTGATAATTAACTAATACAACTCTTGGTTATAATCAGTAAATGAAGCGGTATCGCTTTGAACTAATGCCAGAATGCGGTTTGAATCAAACATATCTGAATCCATTAATGCAAGTTCGTTATCAAGTGATGGATCCTCTTCAGTAAGAAGTGAATCAATAGTTGCAGGATTTTGTGTATTTCCTGTATCGGTTGCAACCTGATTTGATCCGGTTGTTCCAACTTTCTTTTGATAGATGTGGATTCCGTACACACTTCCCATAACGAGAACTGCGACGCAAACACCACCTACACTTCTTATAATTGCTTTTGAAGAGAATCTATTTATATAACGAGCGTAGGGCGATGGTGTGACGTTGACAGTGCTTGCACTTGCTTGTTTAGTTAGAACAATGTCGTTAATAACCACAGTTATAGGGCTTTTTGGAAGTGTTTTGTTCAAATCTCCTTCATTCATTTTCAGTAAAATAGTGTCGAATAATTTTGAATCTGGTTCCAACTGTAATTTTAATTTTGAAAAGGCAGTTTGAATGAGCTGCTCTTCGCTTTTTCCAACATGCTGTTTTAATTCTAATTCGGTTACATTATTCATAATTTTACAATAAAATTTTTGGATTTTTTTAACTTTTCTTTCTACTTCGTTTCTAACGGAAACTTTTTCTGATCTCTTTTTAAAATATCTCTCAATTTTTTAATTCCTCTTGATTGGAGCTGTCTAATTGCGTCAACTTCTTTATTTAAAATTTGTCCAACTTCTTCAGTACTTAAATCCGATAAAAACTTTAATTCGAGCACTTCCCTTTCAAGTTCCGAAAGTTCAGTGAGTGCTTTGTATAGCCAGGTGGCCCATTCCTTTTTTTCAAGAGCATTTGTTGGAAGCTCGGTAACACCGGCATAATTAAATAAAATTTCATCATCAACAATAATATCTTTTGATTTCTTTTTAAGATCGATAATTGCGTTTCGGGCAATTGTAAATAAATATGGCAACATCGTATTTGATGTTGATTTTTTATGATCATACCGATCGAGTGACATAAATGTTTTTAAAAAAACATCTGAAACAACATCGTCGGTTTCATCTTTATTTCCTACACGTAAAAGAACATACCTATATACAGATGAGTAGCATAGCCTGAAAATTTCAGCATATGCTTCTTTATTACCTTTTTTAGCTTTTTCAATTAGTTCTTTCATGTATATAACGACCGAATACTAAAACTGTGACATTTAGAGATATTAATATACTCAAATAACGGCACAAAGTGTAGTCTGTCTATTTACCATACCATTACTTTTTAATTATCGTATCCGCTCTTTTGAAGGTTAAATAAGTCAGCATATCGGCCATCTAGTTTCATTAAATCTTTATGATTTCCTTTTTCTTTAATGGTCCCCTCTTCTACCACCAAAATAATATCGGCTTTTTTAACAGTTGAAAAACGGTGTGAAATCAAAATTGCAGAAGTAGTTTTTGGAAGCGATTCTATTTTATCAAAAATCTTTTGCTCACTTTCGGCATCAACTGCTGAAGTTGGTTCGTCCAAAATAATAATTGGTGCATTACGATACCAAGTTCGAGCAAGGGCTAGCTTTTGTTTTTGTCCTTTCGATGGCTCTACCCCATCAAAATCCCGGCCAATCATTTGATTATATTTATCCTTCCACTCATTAATAAATTCATCTGCTTCCGAATTTTCTGCAGCACTGATAATTGCTTTTTGTTTTGGAAGTTGAGAAGTATTTCCAAATGCAATTAAATCATTAACTGGAAATTCAAAAGTTGTGTAATCTTGAAATAATACCGCTAATTTTGAACGCCACTCTTCAATATCAAGGTCTATTAAATTGTGTCCGTCAATTAATATTCTACCTGACGTTGGATCATATACACGATTAATTAATTTAATCAGTGTCGTTTTTCCTGCTCCGTTATTACCAACAAAAGCAATTTTATCTCCTGGTTTAATTTCAAAAGAAATATTCTTAAGAACAGGCTCCGGCCTACCTTCATATGAGAACGAAACATCTTCAAACACAATATGAGGTGGCTTAAACGATACAGAATTTTGTTTTTTAGAAATAAGTTTGGCTGTTGGATTATTGACAACGCCATCTTTCCATTCAAGTAGTTTGATTATGTTTAGTACAAACAATGAATCTTTATATTGTCTTGAAATACTTCGTAAGAAATCTGTAAACTGTGACTCGAATTTTTGAATGGCTGAAAGTGCGAAAACCAAACCTCCGACCAAAATAACTCCTGATCTAACATCTTTGAAAAGTGAGAATAGAATATACACATATGCAAGTGCGCTCAAAATAGCAGAACCTATTTCGTATACAGCCCTTCTCATCTCTTCCTTTACTTGTTTTACTGTAAAATCTTTGTGTAATTTTTTAACCCAGTTAACCTACCGCCAGGCCTCAATTAGAACGAGGTCTTTTTCTTTGTCTAAATCTCGTCAGAGCTTCTGAAGGTGTCTCATGACCAAGCACTTCCATAAATCTTCGATTAATTTTCTCTTCGATCTTCCGGATGAAATTCTTTGAA
>JBBRPW010000004.1:0-30280 GCA_038227435.1 Minisyncoccia bacterium
AGGACTTTCAATAAGCTTTATACATACAAATAATCATATTGTCAATAGTCTTTTATAACTTTAAGATTAAGTCAAAAAAATAGTTGCCAAAACCACACATATACGCTATATTAATCCAACTATGACAGTACGAATGCGCCACACACGCGCCCACACAGCTAATAGACGAGCACACCATGCGCTCAAATCTCCTGTCTATGCAACAGACAAAATAGGGGGCCTTTATATGAAGCATCGAGTTTCTTTAGAAACTGGAATGTATAACGGACGAAAAGTATTAGACGTTACAAAGAAAATTAATAAAAAAATTAAGAAACAGGAAGGAAAAAAAGCGTAGGTAATTTACAGCTTCCTATCTAACCTTAAAATAATTCTGTATACTCTATAGATAAACGAATTGTTCGAACATTAACAACATATGGCCAATCGACACTTATCACGATCAGTTGTCATGCAAACACTTTTTGAGTGGGACTTTCGAGGCCATGTTGATTCTGAGGTATCTGAAATTATTGAACGAAATGTAAATGAGTTCGCTCCGGGAATGGGTGATGTCTCTTTTATTAAAGATTTGGTGCAAAGCATTCTTGCTAAGCGCCCTGAACTCGATGAAATAATTGAAAAAGCGGCGCCTGAATGGCCAATTGATAAAATCGCGATGGTTGATCGTAATATTTTGCGTATGGGATTATACGAATTGCTTTTTGCAGACCGAAAAGAAGTTCCTGCAAAAGTTGCTATTAATGAAGCGATTGAACTTGCTAAAACATTCGGAGGAGAAACTTCTGGAAAGTTTGTAAATGGAGTACTGGGCGCGGTGTATAAAGAATTAGGAGAACCCGGAAAGGATGAAATTTCAAAAAAGAAAAAAATTATTGATATTCCCTATGAACAAATGCCGATTCAAAATTTAGTTGGAGCAGTAGTATTTGCAAAACATGACGATCAATTAATGTTTGCATTTGTGCACGATGTATTTGGGCACTGGACACTATCTAAAGGAAAATTAGAAAAAGATGAAGATATTAATACAGGTGTTGTTCGAAAGATTAAAGAGGAAATAGGCCTCGATGTAAAAGTAAAAGAGGAATTGGCTCGAAATGAATATATCGCTACTCATCCTGAAGACGGAAAAATTCGAAAACAAGTCGTGTATTTTTTGGTTGAATCAGATTATGAAACTTTAAAGCTGAAAGAAACAGGGGGGCTCGACGATGCGCGCTGGTTTCCAATTAACCAGATTGCTGAACTCAATTTTTATAATGATATTTTCCCAATTATCACAAAGGCAGTACAGATTTTAAATAAATAGTGAAAAGAGCAATACTCGAAAGTTAAAGCGAAATTAAAATGATTAACCATTCAATAAATTTTAAAAAATTTGAGAAAAAGATCGGTGTTGAATTCATCACTGAGCAATTATTGCGGCAGGCATTCACGCACCGATCATACTTAAATGAAAATAGAGGATTAAAACTCGAACATAACGAACGCCTAGAGTTTTTAGGTGATGCGGTACTTGAACTTGCAGTAACCGACTTTTTATACAAAAAATTTCCACATAAACCCGAGGGAGAATTAACGGCGTTTCGATCGGCATTAGTAAATGCAAATACATTGGCTGATATTGCTTCTGAACTTGATTTCAATGCATATCTTCTAATGTCAAAAGGTGAAGCAAAAGATACGGGCCGAGCACGACAGTATATTTTGGCAAATACAATTGAAGCGGTAATCGGTGCAATTTATATTGATCAAGGATATACGGAAGCTGCGCGGTTTATCTTAAACTTTATTTTATCAAAATTTGATGAGATTCATGCGAGCGGCTCATGGATTGATGGAAAAAGCCGTTTTCAGGAACGAGCACAAGACCGTGCAGGCTTTACACCTGTGTACAAGACACTTAAAGAAGTTGGCCCTGATCACGACAAAAAATTTGTGGTTGGACTATATATAGACACAGAGCTCGTTGCTGAAGGCGAGGGGAAATCAAAACAAGATGCAGAGCAACAGGCGGCACTGAATGGACTTAAAGCGAAGGGGTGGAATTAATGATAGAATTCTAGAAATAGCTAAAAGATTGTATTAAGTTTTATTATTTAAATTATTTTCACATGTCACTAATGAGCGTTGGACCAGAAGGAGGAATAGGGCAGCCACCAGAAGCATTTATTAAACCAGAAACAGCAACTCAGTTTAATAATGTTCAAGATTTATTTCGAAAAGCGGTGAGTAGAATGGAGTTAGAGCGTAATGAAAGAATTACAGCCTTAGAGAAGACTCAATCAGAAATTGTTCCAGATGTAGTCAAGGTCGAGGAACTTCAACAAGAAATTGAGGGAATGAACGAAGCGATTTTACTCGCTCAAAATCAAGAAGTTGCAATTCAAACTTTGCTTGGAAAATTTGACGCAACAACAAATAGACTTCGTGTAACTTTTGAGGAGGCAACCGAGATACTAAAAGATGTACGAGATACGGTACTTTCAATTGGAGCCTTTACACATTTTGCAACAAGACCAGCGCAAAAAGTAGCAGAAGAAACTGGGTCGGCAATAGTGATGGATGGAGATCTTGAAAACATTGAGCATTACTTACAAATGATTGAAGCACGTATTGCTCTATAATTTCTTTAAATAAAAACTCTTCAACTTAGAGGTGATTCTTGGTACAATCATTATATGACATTGAAGACGCTTGAGATTTCAGGCTTTAAATCGTTCGCCAAAAAAAGCGTCCTAAACTTTAACACCCCTATCTCTTCAATTGTGGGTCCTAATGGATCGGGTAAATCAAATGTTGCTGAAGCATTTCGTTTTGTGTTGGGCGAGCAATCAATTAAATCGCTTCGGGGAAAGCGTGGAGAAGATATGATTTTTAATGGAGGAAAACAACTGGCACGTGGAAACCGGGCGAGTGTAAAAGTTGTTTTCGATAATTCCGATAGACGTTTTACAGGAAGAATGAGTGGTGGTGGAGTTGAAAAAGAACAAGTTCAACATGATGAACAAAAAGAACGTGGTGAACCTCAAAAAACAGCCGTACTCGATTTCGGTCAGTTTGATGAAATAACACTTGAGCGAGTTGTACATCGTGATTCAAGTAATGAATATTTTATTAATGGTTCGCAAGTGCGCCTAAAAGATATTGTTGAGCTTCTGGCTCAGGCATCAATCGGTTCGTCAGGTCACCATATTATTTCCCAAGGAGAGGCCGACAGGGTGCTTACCGCATCAATATTAGAGCGTAGAGAAATGATTGAAGATGCACTCGGGCTTAATGTATTTCAATATAAAAAAATTGAAAGTTTAAAAAAATTAGAAAAAACTAAGGAAAATATGAAGCAAGTTGAAAGTCTGCTTCGAGAACTTGCACCTCATGTTAAATTTTTAAAAAAACAAGTAGAAAAAATCGAAAAAGCAACTGAACTTCGTACAACTCTTACCGACAAGTTTTTATTTTATTTTAAAAATGAAGAACACCGCCTAACAAAAGAAAAAGAGAAAATTGAAAGTGATGAGAGTGGTCCAAAAGAAAAGTTAATTGCAATTGATAGGCAAATAAAAAACCTAGAAGCGACCTTATCAAAAGAAGACGCTGAGACTCATTCTCAAACTGAAATTAAAAAGATTACAGGAGATTTGGAACAACTGCGTCAGCAAAAAAATAATTTACTTCGAGAAGCAGGAAAACTTGAAGGAGAAAAAAGTTATTTGGAACGTGAGCGAGACAAAAAAGAGCGAGAAGCCGATAGGGCAGATGATGTACTTGTTCCACTTTCAACGTTCAAAGAATGGTCAAAGGAAATTGAAGAAAAAATTGACGCAGTGATTGCAGATTTCATATCAAAAAAAATAAGCACTGATGAACTACTTAAATCATTAAAAAATTTACGCTTAGAATTCGGTGCATTCGTTTCTACTCAAAGTAAAACTGAAGCAAAGAAGGCTGAGCTCTCTGCACTCAATTTGGAAATCTCTAAATTACAAGAAACCAGGAAGAATTTTGAACTTCAGGTAGTTGAGCTTGAAGAACGAGAAGAAATGTTTAATAAAAATTTATTACATCTTAAGGAAACAATTGATTCAAATAAAGATCAAAAAATTGCAGCCGAAAGAGATATGCTTAAATTGATGACAGAAAAAAATAGTTTACAGAACGACTTATCTCATATCATGATTCGGCGTGACCATTATGAAAGTGATCAAACAATGCTTGAACGAGACATAGCAGAAGCCGCAGCTCTCATTGGTCATGAAATATTGCAATTCCGAAAGGAAGAAGTTGCACAAGCAGTTTCTATACCATTAAGAGAAGAACAAATGGAAGTACGACGAGATTTGGAGCGAATGAAAATTAAACTGGAAGAAGTTGGAATTTCGAATATGTCGGACGTACTTAAAGAATATAAAGATGCAGAAGAACGCGATTCATTTTTAAGACGCGAAGTAACTGATTTGGAATCCTCATCAACATCTCTCCGATCTCTTATTTCAGATTTAGAAAATACAATTGATTTAAAATTTAAAGACGGAATTTCTCATATTAACGAAAAATTCCATTCATTTTTTAGTGCAATGTTTGGCGGGGGAAAAGCAGGACTCATCATTGTAAAAGAGCAAAAACGAAAAAAGAAGGGTGATATAGATGATGAAATAACCCTAGCTTCTGACGGAACCGTTCAAGCAGAAATTGAAGAACAAATTAAAGAAGGAATTGATATTAACGTTGAACTCCCTCATAAGAAAACAAAGGGTCTTATGATGCTTTCAGGAGGAGAGCGAGCCCTTACTTCAATTGCATTATTATTTGCAATGTCGCAAGTTAATCCACCTCCATTTATTATTCTCGATGAAACGGATGCAGCATTAGACGAAGCAAACTCGAGAAAATATGGAGATATGATCGAAACTCTTGCTTCGTACTCACAACTTATTTTAATTACACATAACAGAGAAACAATGTCGCGAGCAGGTGTAATATATGGAATCACTATGAGTGGAGAAGGTTCATCTCAAATGCTTTCAATTGCATTCGAAGAGGCATCAAAGGTTGCAAAATAAATTGGACTAAATATTAGAATAGTAATGAATGAAATTCGACAACAAAAAAAGAATAAAAAGAAAGCCTTTGCACCTTGGGTACCTGCCCTGCTTTTAATATTTTGCGCACTGACGTTTCGAGGTGTTTGGAATATTTTTTTAAAAAACAAAGAAAGTACAGCAAATTTATCGCATGTTGAAAATGAAGTACAAACACTCAGTGAAAGAAAAGCACTTCTTGAGAAACAAGTAACAGCACTCCGAACAAATGAAGGGGTAGAGGCTGAAATAAGGAGTCGCTTTCAAGTTTCCAAAGAAGGGGAGAAGGTTATTATCTTCGATGCTGAATCAAATGATACTGAAATTCAAGCAACTTCGTCTCCGGGATTTTTTGAACGGATCTGGATAAAAATTAAAGGATTTTTTTAGAAAGAATTTAGGACAATTTTAAACTAACTGTGCATCATAGACAAAAGCCGTTTTAAATGTTTTATTTATAGCGGATTCTTTGAATCAACCTTCACTTCATAAACTACAAAAGTCCACCCTCTCTTAGCCCCTCAATATGGATACCACAACTCTCATCTTTTTTCAGTGGTTACTTTCTATCGTCTCTATTTGCACTATAATCTTGTGGTGGAATCAGACGTTATTGAAGTATAAATTTTCATTTGCATTACAAACCTTGTACCTAATGGTTAAAGACACTTTAATCTTCAAGGGTTGGTCAAGAAGAAAAACGGTTACTGTAGCTATATCTCCAAATAGCGTAGGTCATGATGCGATTCCCAAGCGCACTCCCAAAGAGTTCATTGATTTGGTATTAGCCGTCAGGGAAGAAGTTGCCAGCATCGCGGTAAGAAAATATGCACCGAAGGCTACCAATTGGGTAAAAGGAAGAATAGACGGTAAAAATATTATCTGGCTCATCTCTTCTCGAGGATCTGTGAATAATAATGACGTGTGCATTGTTTCGTCTCCTTGCCACTTCGATCTTCTCATTGATGCATTAAATGCTGCAGCAACGAGCGGAAAAGATTTTTCCACAAGAAAAATTGTAGTTATTGTGAGAGATGAAGAGCCGGAAAATTTCCAGATGGTTAATTACGATCCACTTTGTTCTCCTGAAAGATCGTTTAGCGCTAGTTATCAGAAAGGCGCTTCTTCAAATGAATAATTTCGAACAAAAACGCTACCAGCCTATAAAGGTTGGGGCGTTTTCTTTTGCCTCTATATCACTTTTAATATACACTCTCGGTATTATTCGTTATACATAATTTTTTTAAGACAATGGAACCAAATACAAACGCAGCGCCAGCAGGAGGACAAAAAGAAGTAGTCGTATACAGCACGCCAAATTGCTCATACTGTAAAATGGCCAAAGAATTTTTTCACGCTCAAAATGTAACTTTTACAGAATTCGATGTATCAACTGATGCTACAAAACGAGATGAAATGATTGAAATTTCAGGACAACTTGGAGTGCCTGTAATCCGAATCGGAACTGATGTTGTTGTTGGTTTTGACAAAGATCAGGTGAGTGGATTGCTTGGAATCACAGCTTAAATTTCAAACTTCACTAAGTAAGTTATAAATAAATAAAAAGCGAGCATACACTCGCGCTCTCGTAGTTAAATGGATATAACTGCTCCGTCCTAAGGAGTAATTGCAGGTTCGATTCCTACCGAGAGCACAAAATTGAGTGGAGTTTTGAGAAAATACGAAAGGTGTACAGGTCCCATAAGAGCCGATTCCTATCAATCTATTTATAAATCAAAACTTCGAATCTCCAATCCATCTCTTCCAACTCCATCAACCGAGGTATCAATAACATCAAACCTTTTCTGTCCAATTAAAAAATTATCGCTCGTCATCACGCTTACTCTCCATTTGCCAGGTTCGATGTCGCTGATAAATGAATAACCTCGATAACCCCCATCTCTTCCACCTATAATTGGAAAAGAAACAGTTCCACGCATTATCCATTTTTTTTGATTTTCACTATAATATTCCCATACATGTTTGATAGGAGTTGAAATAACTGTTGGAGCAAATACCGAACTAAATACATAGGCAGTTCGTTCGGCTACGTTTGAACTCGTTGCATGAAATGTTTCAGTTAAATTTAATTCGTGTACTAAAAACGAGACAGGTTCGCCAACTGCTGCATAATTTCCGTTTGGTTGTTTTTCTATAAAATGATACACACCAATATTTTTAAGTGATAGAGGAACCGGGGGAATACTATTTGTAAAGTAGGCAATATTATAAAATGCGAAAATTCCTAAGATACTTATAATAATTCCAATCAATCCATCTTTTACTTTTTTGAGTGAAATTGCACTCAAAATAAATATTAAAATTGTAGTAATTAAAAGGCTTACAATTCCACTCCAAATAAATACATCTTGTCCGATCCGATGAACAACCAAAGGAAGTGTAAAAATTACGTAAGAAAAAAGTACTGTAAAAAATACTGCGATTCTGTATACAAGTTCTTCGTATCGTTTTTTCAATAATTCATTTCCAAAAAATAAAAGCGTAATAAAAATTAAAAATGGCCAGCTGCCAATGAGTGTTCCACTTCGCGAATAAAAAATCATGAACGCACTAAAAAGTCCCCCAAAAGCAAATTGCAAAATAAAGTGAAGCCAGGCTAAAAACCTGGGGCGACTTTCGTCAATTGCGTGAAGGACAATAATACAAAGCGCCGTAACAACCAAGTATGTGGCGAGAACTACAATGTCGTAAAGCTGATCAATTCGTTTAAGAGTGAGACTATCAAAAATAAAACCGAATACAAAGAAAATAACAAATGATAGATGTCGTTGATTTCTATACATCCAAGAGGTGAATGATCTCATGTATATATTGTATACGATGAATATAAAAAAATCGCGCCACCTTTGTGGGGTGGCGGATGGTTTAGGAGAACGCTTTGTAAATACGCTCCCTTTCTTCTTCGTGGTCTTCAGTTGGCCACTCAAACGTGTGCTCATTTCGGCAATGGAATAGTTGCTTCGGTTGAAGTACTATTTGCCCCCTTGAAAGTGCAATATCTGAGGCTTGAATGGTTGCTCCGATAATTCCTCCGATTACTTGAATGATGGATGCAGAGTAGATATCAGTTCTACATATTTCAAATCGAGCCAACGACCTTCCTAATTCTTCGCAGTGTTCTCCATCACCAACACCAGTACAAAAACCCAAAGGGTCTTTACGTTCCTTATCCTTGTAAAGCGCGAAACGCGCTTTTCTTCCAGCGTAAGGAAATAAAGCATCAAAATAAAAACGGTAGCGAGGCCTCTGGCGTAGGTTGCAAGCGATTTCACCGGTATACCGCTCCCAAATTTTCTTCGTGGTAGTAACGCACTCAAAGTCAAAGTGTAAAGCCATAAGAATCCTTTCTATTGGTTGAATGTTCAATGTACGGAAGCCGTATTAATAGTACTTCTTCGTAGATTCTGGTCAAACATTAATTAGTTGATACGATATACATATGAATTCTCAAGTACTCGTGACAACTTCGTCAAAAAATTATGAATTACTCGATTCAGGCGATGCGTTAAAACTAGAACGATATGGAGAATATGTAATCGTACGTCCCGACCCTCAAGCTTTGTGGAAAAAAGGTTTACCTGAAACTACTTGGAAAAAAGCGGATGCAATTTTTGCTGATAAAAAATGGAATGTAAGAAGTGGAGTTGAAATTCCTATGGAATGGCCGGTATCGTTTGATACTTGTACATTGTTTGCTCGGCTCACTCCGTTTAAACATACGTGTATTTTTCCCGAACAACTTCCTCAATGGCAATGGACGCAGTCGCTCATTAAGCACAGATTAAATGAATTAAAAGAAAAGAATCGATCAACTCCGATTAAAGTTTTAAATTTATTTGGATATACTGGAGGTGCAACTGTTGCGGCACTCAAAGCTGGAGCTGAAGTAGTTCATGTTGATGGATCCAAAGGTGCAATTGAATGGGCTAAAGAAAATTGCAAATTATCGGAAATTGAAATGGGACAGTCGGCAGATGTTTCGAAAGAAGAAGTTGAAAAAGATATTGGAAAAATGAAAGTTAAAAATGCACGATTTATTTTAGATGATGTTCGAAAATTCTTAGCCCGTGAATTAAAAAGAGGGAATACATATCATGGAATTATCATGGACCCACCTGCTTATGGACATGGGGCCAAAAGAGAGATTTGGAATATTGAAACTGATTTCCTTCCACTCGTTGAGGACGTCCTCCAAATTCTTCATAAAGAAGAACCCTTGTTTTTGCTCATAAATGGCTATTCTGCTGGATATTCGGCATTAACGTATAAAGCAGCTCTCTCGGGCATTTATAAGCGTTTTGGAGGCACTTTAGAGGCTGGAGAACTGGCGATTGAGGAATCAGGGCCCTTAAAAAGGCCCCTTCCAGCAGGCATTTTTGCAAGGTGGAGTAAGATCTAAAAAACTTACATAAACTAGTAATTTTGGCTAATTTTGCTATATTCAACACATGGATCCCAATGATCGACTTCTTTTAAAAAGAAATTTGGAGCTAGCCGAAGAGAATAATAAAATGCTTAAAAGCATGAGGAATTCTCAGCGGATAAATACAATCATGAGAGTCTTTTATTGGATATTCATTATCGGTTTTGGAATTTGGTCACTTCAAATGGTGCAACCATATTTAAAAACACTTACTGATACATATGGAGCGATTTCAAACTTGAGTGGATCAGGAAGTTCATCGGGTTCATCAAATTCATTGATCGATTTGTTGAAGAAGTATGGAGGGGGGAAGTAGAATCCAGTTACGTTCCATATAATATTAAATAAAAATCTGACAACTGCCGAAGGTAAGTAAACTTGCTTCAACTGCGATCGAATGCCTTAAATAAAATTTAAACATTCTCACTTGTTGAAGTAAGCAAAGCTTCCCTCGGCGGCGCTCAGATTTTGTGAAAATGTAAACACTTTCACAAATCTTCGCTTGCCGAGGTAGCTCAGTTGGTAGAGCATGCGCCTGAAGAGCGCGGGGTCGGCGGTTCAAGTCCGCCCCTCGGCACCAATAGAAATTTTCATAAAGATATAGTGAAGATCAAATAAAAAAGTTATCACACACTTACCTCAGTCCAGTTTCGGAGCCCGTTTCGTTTCCATAATAGACATTACAGGTCTAACTCTCAAAGAGTGTCGAATGATCGAGCCTAGTCCGCAAGAGCGATTGGCCAACGTTGGCGAGACCGCCGAGTTCATTCTTTGGTCGATGGCGTCCAAAAAACCTCTTTTAATTGGTTTACGAGACCGCCTCTACGTCTTAGCAGACGAGTGGAACTATCCTGGTGAAAACGAAGGCGAGGTTGGAGGTACGTATAAACTCTGTTTCGATCTTGTTACCTCGACTGGCGAAGAGGGTCTGTCGTCCCACATTGAGGAATTTCCAGAGAACTTCGATGATGTTCTTTTGAACGACGGCCACCGAGCTTTCCTTCTCACAGTTGTTGATGAGTGACAAAGACGATAATCGACAATGGATTAGAGGGATATAGGCAATCTAATCGATATGGCCGGCAGATGAAAATCTGTCGGCCTTTTCTTTTTATCAATAAGTTAATTAAATTTATCGAAGCTATATCAAAACTTTATTAAAATTTTAATATCCCTGTGCTTTCATCACTCTCAGTTTTCCTTTCTTCTCTTTATCAATTCTCGGAAGTTTAATGGTAAGCATCCCACTGTTTTCTATAGCCTCTGCTCCTTCAATTTCAACTTCATTAGCGAGCATTATTGTTCGAGAAAACGATCCCCAATATAATTCTTTATGGAAATAGTCACCGTCTTCAATACCTCGTTCTTCTTCGCGTTTTCCACGAATTGTAATCATGTCTCTTGCAATTGAAATATCGATATCTTCTCTTTTTACCCCAGCAACCATCGCTTTAATTACCATATGGGTTGGTGTTTGATACACATCAACAGAAAGCTGCCCTTCAGCAGGATCTTCTTCGGCCCATTCTGCAAATGTTTCTTTACCTAAACTTTGTCCAAGTGATTGCGGCTTCATATTTCGAGTCGGAGCCGACTCTTCCACTTCATCTTCAAAATCTGATTCGTCATCAACACTGATTGAACCAGTTAATCTTTCAAAAAATGATCTTTTTTCTTTCATGTAAGTAAGTATATCTTATTTTCTTGGTCGTACAATCAATTTTATGTGTTCAAGTATAAGGATAACAATGACCAGTGCAATCCAAACCGCTGCGTACGTTAAAAAATGAGTAGAAGCAGATATTTCATTTGCACAAGCTGCAACAACTTTATTCGATGCAATAAAAAAGTTAAAAAATGCATGAATAAGAGAAGCGACCAAGAGTCCTCCTCCAATTGCCTCTAATTTCGTAAATCTTTTCTTGTAAAAAGTATATGACATAGAAATACCAACTACCGCAGAAGATAATACATGAAGCAGGCTTGCCCCAAAGAATCTTGAAAACGAACTTCCTATAATTGCTGTGAAGCCGGAAATGGCATCAGCTGAGCCCATGTAGGCACTAATTGCAAAAAAACCATTTTCAAGTGCAGCAAAACCGAGTGCAGTTGAAATTAAAAATAATACAGGGTCAATCGGCTTTTTATTTGATTTAGTCCACAAAACAGCAATAAAACAAAGAGCAAATTTTGAACCTTCTTCAGCTAAAGCGTATAAAAACCATAGAAAAAAACTACACTGTCCAACTATGGGTGCAATATCGTGAGCAATTTTTGATTCAATTCCAATTGCAACAACTACGGCAAGCATCCCGGCAAGAAATGCAAAAATATTCATTCGTTTAGGTTCTTCATGAAGAGTATCTTCGGTATGCCAAAAAACGAGCCATAAAATTGCCGGAATAAAACTTAATATTGCCGCCGTTATATAAATTGAAATAGCAGAGTCGTGCATAGACTATTTACAAACGTAAAATTATTTCACGTTTGTCGATGTGATAAGCATATCACGATCACCCTCACCTTGTTTATACGAGTTATCCATATGTTGCCAAATTGCTTCAGTTACAAATGGCATAAATGGGTGAGTAGTTTTTAAAATAATTTTTAAAATGATAAGGAGCGTGGTCGCACGGCTTTCTGTTTTATTATTTTTACTCTCTTCAATAATTTCAGCAGCAAAGCGATTCCAAATAAAGTGATACGTTTTTTCGGCTGCTAAATGGAGATGATACTTTTCAAATTCATCTGAAACATCTTTTGCAAAGAGATGAGCTTCGTCAATTAGTTTTGTATCTGCTTCTGTAATTGCAATCGATGAGAGGGAATTAGATTCGCTCAGCTTCAAACCAACTTCATCAGCAAACTGAAATACAAAACGAGATGCATTCCATAGCTTGTTTGCAAAGTTTCGATATTCTTTAATTTTAACTTCAGAAAATTTACTATCTTGCCCTGGTTGAGTACCGACAATGAGTGACATTCGAAGTGCATCAGCTCCATATTTTGCAATCATGTCGAGTGGGTCGATATTGTTTCCTAATGATTTACTAATTTTTCGTCCCTTCTCGTCGGTTACAAGCCCATGCAAATATACTTTCTTAAAGGGGATTTGGCCTGTTAAATAAGTGGTCATTAATATCATTCTGGCTACCCAAAAGAAAATAATATCTCTACCAGTTTCCAGTAAAGAATTTGGATGATACTGACCAAAGTCTTGCTCCTTCATTTTCTGCTCGTTAGGCCACCCTAAAGTTGAAAATGTCCAAAGTCCTGATGAAAACCATGTGTCGAGAGTGTCAGGGTCTTGTTCTAATATAATTCCTTTTGAAATTTCTTCATCTGTGAGTTGTGGAGCAATAACTTGGCAAATAGTTTCAATTAATTCACTATTCGCAGATTTTTTATACCAAACTGGAATTTGGTGCCCAAACCAAATTTGTCTTGAGATGCACCAGTCACGCAAATTTTCTATCCATTGTTTATATACATTTTCAAATCGAGTAGGAATAAATTCAATTTTTTGATTTTCTGGAGTTGAGTCAAGAACTACAGCAAGCATGTTTTCTTTCAAGCTTTTTCCGTCACTTGTTTTTTTACTCACATCAATAAACCACTGCAGTTTTGGAAGTGGTTCAATAATTCCTCCTGTTCGTTCAGCGGTAGAAATATTTTGCTTAACATTCTCTTCAGAAATGATAAGCCCAGCTTCTTTTAAAAGTTCCGCAACTTTTATTCGTGCTTCTGCTGCTTTTTTACCTTTAACTCCTTCTGGTCCAACCATAAGCTTTCCAAACTCATCAATAATTTGAGTCATTGGCAAATTGTGACGCATAGCAATTTCTGCATCCATCATGCTGTGTGCTGGAGTAACACCAAGGGCACCAGTTCCAAATTCTTTTTCTACTGAATGATCAGCAATAACTTTAAGTGAAATTTCTTCACCTAAAAAATTTACATCAAATGTTTTTCCAATATATTCTTTGTACCGTTCATCACTTGGATGAACTGCAACTGCATGATCTCCAAATTTTGTTTCTAAGCGAGTTGTTGAAATAGGAATAGGGAAGTTGTTTCCGTCTTTCATTTTTCCATAATAAAAAGTGTACAAAATAGAATCGCGCTCTTCATATACAATTTCATCATCTGAAATAGTTGTTTGGCCTTTTGGATCCCAATTAATTACTTTATTTTTTTGGTAGATAAGACCATCGTCGTACATTTTTTTAAATGCGGTACGAACTGCCAAGTTCCGAGCCTCGTCTAATGTGTATGCTTCGCGAGACCAATCAAGCGATGCTCCCAAGCCCATCATTTGAGTTTTAATTGTTTCTCTACTAGTTAGTGCAAAATCGTTAACTCGTTTTAAAAATTCTTCACGGCCTAAATCATGTTTTCTTTTTCCTTCCTCTTTTTCTAATTTCTTTTCAACAACACTTTGTGTGGCAATAGCCGCATGATCTGATCCAGGAATCCATAGAGTTTTTTTACCCATCATTCGTTCACGACGGATAATTGAATCTTGAATCGCAATCATCATTGATGAGCCAAGGTGAAGTACCCCCGTTACATTTGGAGGGGGAAGTACCATTGAAAATGAATTTGCATCAGGCGAAACCACACCTCGTTTTATAAGTTCATCTGGGTTAAATGCACCCTTATTGAGCCACATTTCATAGAGGTTTTTTTCATGATCTGAAGATGTATAGGGTTTTAGGAAGATTTCATTCATAAATTCAAATTCGAATAAAACTACTTAGATAGGGCTAAGATTATCACGATTTTTATGATATCACCAGAATACAATTCCATTAGTAATTGTTTCCAATTACGAGATTTCCCTTAGCTTTAAATAGGTTCTCAGTTGAATTTTCCTCATTCTCTAAAGCATCTTTATTATTTCTTGATTTTTTCTTAATCAGAATATTACTTATTTGTGATATGTATCCGGCCATTCCAATCATAATTGCATTGTCGGTGGTGAGTTCTCTCGGTGGAATTAAAAGCGTAATTCCTTTCGCTTCGGCTACTCGTTCAAATTCAGCTCGTATATATGTATTCGCAATTACACCTCCTCCAATTGTAAGCGTGGTTGCACCTGTTTCTTCGTGGGCATTACATGTTTTTTTAATTAGTACTTCGGTTACTGCATTTTCAAATTCAGATGCAATTGCTGAAATAATTTCGTTAGGTAAATTTGTTGTCTCATCGATCTTTAAATATTGTTTGATGTCTCGAACTAAATAAAGTACGGCAGTTTTAATTCCTGAAAATGAAAAGTTCAAATTTTTTGCAGAAATCATCGGGCGGGGAAGTGTAATCTCAATATCTCCAATATCAATATCAAGTCCCTTCAATTTTTTATTTCGAAATTTTTCGGCATGTTTTGATATTTCAGGCCCACCAGGATAAGGAAGATTCATCATTCGAGCTACTTTGTCAAAAGCTTCTCCCACAGCGTCATCTAATGTTTGACCAAGTATTTTATAGTCATTCCAATTTCTCATTAAAGCAATTTCTGTATGTCCACCTGAAATTAATAAAGATACTGCTGGAAAATTAATTGTTTGGGTAGATTGCAAGACTGGCTCATCTTTATTAAACAACACTGAAACCACATGTCCTTCCATATGATTTCCTGGAAGAAGTGGAATATCCCATAGCAATGCAAACATTTTTGAGAGGGTGATGCCAACCCAGAGCGCCGGTTCTAGTCCAGGCCCAACAGTTACGACAATCGCGTCAAATTCAGGATTAATAAATGAAGCAGTATCAATCTCAATTAATGTTTCAAATACGGTAAACAAATCGATATCTTTTTCACAGATTTTTTTTAATTCTTCTTTAATTTCTCCATATCTATTCTTTAGTAAAAGCTCATTAGCAATTTGATTGAGAGCTAGAGCCTCCTCATTTTCATCCGAGTGCATGGATTCCTTCGTTTCAATAATTAATTGCTTCAATAAAGGAAGAATATTTTTAGTGTGCTCACGTTTTGCCATCATAGGAAAAACTCCTCCATATTTTGCGTGAAGTTCTACCTGAGAATGTATGATGCTTGAAATAACTGAAAACGAAAAATGAAGGCCATTACCTTCTTGTGTTAATTCACCCTCTTCATCAACCTCACTTTTTTTTGTTTGTATATAACTACAATTAAGAGCCGCTAAGGCTGTTTCGTCGCAGCTTGTTTCAATGGCAAGCACTTTCATATATGGCTTAAACGTTGTTTAATCTACTCTTTTAATCTTTCGCGATATTACTTGGTTACACTAACAGTAGATAGAATTTCTGCAAATAGTGGCTCAAAATTTTGAACAAGCTCTTGTTCGTATCCTACATCACATGTTGTATATGAACTTTTACACTGTTGGTCAAAATTGAAGGTAATTTGAGGATAGATTTGTACTAATTTTGCGCCTCCAGCCAGATCAGTAACTGCCTTATTCATCGTATAGGTATAGATAACACTTTGAGATCCGAGGGATCCATTTGCAGCAGAGTTAACAGATCTTGATCTTGTTAAACAAACAATACTTTCTCTATCTAAACTAGCTACAGAAACATTCCCAATAATATCTTTACTACATAGGTCAAATGTTTTTTTATCAGTTAAAGTAATTGTCGGTTTTTTAATATTGTTTATTTGTGTTTTTAAATTGCTAGGATAAGAGATTGATAATATATGCCCAGCAAGAGAAAAAGTGTCAACATCCCAATCTTCGCGATTTGAACCTTGAAGTGAAGGACTGGTATTTCGATATTGGTACACTTCCGCCTCGCTGCTATCTGCTACTTTTTGATATGAAGAATTATCGAACTCATTTTCGTGGTGAGTCCAATATATGTAAATTGTCGAAAGTGTTGCTCCCATAATCAAAAATGAAAGAGCAATTTTCTTTCCATGAGAAAGATCGAGTGACATATACGTAATTCTACCAGATATTTTTTTATATGCATGCGATGATATAATATGAGCGAATGAGAATGTTAAAAAACATTACAAAATTACAATTTTAGAAACTAATTAATTATATGTTACACGGATTTAAACAGTTTGTTTTACGAGGAAATGTTGTTGATTTAGCAATCGGAGTAGTTATTGGAGCAGCATTTGGAAATGTGGTTACCGCACTTGTAAAAGATTTACTCACTCCTTTACTCGGAGCAATTGCTCATGTTCCAGATTTTTCAGGATTAAAGTATACATTACGCGGAAGTGACTTTATGTACGGAGATTTTATCAACGCTCTCATCTCATTTATTTTAGTGGCGCTAGCTGTTTATTTTTTTGTTGTACTTCCTATGAATACACTTTTAATAAAAATGAAACGAAAAGATGCGCCACTTCCTCCAACCAGTAAAAAATGTACTGAATGTTTGAGTGAAATCCCTCTTGAGGCCAGGCGATGTTCACATTGTATTCAACCTGTTCAATAATTTTATTAAAAAATCCTTGCTTTTAATAAACATTCCTTTATAACTAATAGGTGGGTATTCACATTATTAGTTAATATAAAATAATATGACTGATATAGATGATATAAAAGCAAAAGAAGCAGCGGCAATGGCTCAACAAGAAAAAGCTGATGCGGATAAAAAGGCAGCAGACGATGCGAGAGCTGCTAAAGAAGTTGATCTTGCTAAACAAGATCAAGCAGCAGATGCTGAAAAAGCACGAATTGCACATGAGAAAACAGAATTACATAAACAACCGTAACAAACAAGTAATTAAAACAAAAAGAGCTCGTACAAACGAGCTCTTTTTGTTTATTTTTTCTTAAAATTATTAAGAAAGGTGTTTTGAAACAAGTTTTGTCATTTCAAACATAGAAACAACTTTCTTTCCTCCAAATACTTTTAGCATATTTGCATCTGCAACAATATTTCGTTTATTTTTTGGATCTTGTAAATCCGCCTTCTTAATGTATACCCAAAGTTTTTTAACAACTTCTGATCGGGGCATTGGTCCTGCTCCAACAACCATTGCTAGGTCCGCACTAATTTTCATAGGCTTCATGAATGCTGAGTTTGCTTTTCCTCCTGCTTTTTTAGCCACTACCTTTTTAGCTGCTTTTTTTTCTGCCATAAATGTATTTATGTTTTATTTGTAATAATGTACGAGACTTTATTCGCTATAGAAGTTCGTATACCTATTATATGAGGTTTTTTGCCTATTGGCTATAGGTCTTCGAGGAGGAAAAAAGGGTATTTTAAAAATCAGTTTCTTTGCCCAATTCAAGCGCAATAAACTGAATACTATTTTTCGGAAGAAATTCACCCGGCAGTCTATTGGTTAAGCCATGACGAACAAGATTTCCATCATGCACCGGGAAGGCAATTTTAGGTTTTACTGCAAGCACATAGTCCATTGCATTACTTATAGTGCACCAAGGTGCAGTAACAGGAAAAGCCAAAATATCGATTGAAACATTCGGAATCGTTGTTACCTCAAATGAGTCTCCTGGATAAAACATATTTTTATTAACAGATTCAGCTCCTGCTTCTGTACTCGTATTGTCAGTAAATAAGTATCCAGTATTTTCTACTTGTTCATAATCTCTAAAGATGGGAGCGTGTTTTGTTCCGTGTCCAGAAATAATTATTCCATTTGTATCAAATTCATTTGTTTTTTCATTTGAGTTTGAATCTATAACTTGATAGGGAATTGATTCTTTATCGAGCATCTTTCCAACTGATTGATTACAAATTACTTTTGCTTTCGGATTATGCGAAAGAACCGTCATTAATGATTCAACATGAAGATGGTCGGTGTGTTCATGACTAATTACTACAAAATCAATATTCGTAACCTCGTTTTGTGCAGTCGTGTAATTTCCAGGATCGGTAAGGAAACGAGTTCCATTAATTTCGAGTAATAGGCAACAGTGCCCGAGTTTGGTGATTTTCATATGAGTATTATATCAATTATTTTAGGAAGGGGAGGGGAAGAGCTTGAAAGAAAGAGAGGGATTTGATCCCTACGGGATCGGTACAGTCTTCGAATCAAAAAGAATTGCTTCGCAATTCATTTTGATATACTCAGACTTTTCAAATCCCGTAAAAACCTAACGGTTTTTACTCTTCCGAAACTCGCGTTGCTCGTTTGCGGAAGAGGTGGGATTTGAACCCACGAGGAGCTTTCACCCCTGCTGATGTTCGAGATCAGTGCATTCGACCACTCTGCCACTCTTCCAATTGTTATTGTCGTTGTTACTACTTATATCAAGATATAGTTAATAGGAGGCTTAACTAGGCCACTATAGCACGGTAGGGGTACTTTGAGAATTTATTATTTAGTGATATAGTCGAACACACATTGGCCCTATCGTCTAACGGTTAGGACGGAGCCTTTTCAAGGCTTAAATCAGAGTTCGATTCTCTGTAGGGTCACAGATTTGGGCGCAGCACAAAGCTGCGACCCTAAGCGAGCAAACTGCTTTGCTCGCGTCAGAGAATCGAAGAGCTTTTCTATGTTTTGAGAATTCACAAAGTGAATTCGACAAAACAAGAAAAGGTGTACTGATCCTGTAAGGATCGATTCTCTGTAGGGTCACCAGTGAACGTTGTGAGTGTCGTGAACTTTGCTAGAATATTGATATGAAAAAATTGATGCAATTTGAGCTTCCGCACGATGATAATAATGGCGAAGCAATCCATAAACTAAAATATGACGAGTACTTACCAGAAAAATTGACTGACTTCCTAAAGGGTTTAGACAATGACGGTGAAGAACTCGACACTGCAGATATAGATTGGAAACAATCTTACCTAATAGGTTTATTCACGGAATATGTAACATTTTTCATACGCAATCAAAACTTCTTAGATAATAATGATTTAGCAGTAAAAGCTAGTTGTGCACAAACTAAGGCTAGCCTTGATAAGGTAATTGAAGTAATAAGAGATTCAGAAAGTGAAAGGGATATTTTCGGTGCATTTGGCCACACCTTAGGTCACGCATTTAATGGATTTGAGGAGCTGATTGAAAACAAATCATTAGAAACTGAAAAATTACCCGAGGCAATAAGAAAGATTCTTGAGTTCACTGCAAGCTTTAATGAAGCAATTGGGCAATTTGGAAGAGCATATCAATGTTATAAATATTCGTATCCAGAAAAATACATAGAAAAAATAGACAGCTTTAAAAGCGACAGAGAACCTGGTCCTGCTTTTAGTGCTTATCCCACAATATTAGTTACTGACGAAGATGGTGTAAAAAAAATTAAATCACAAAGAGTCATGGAAATGAAAGAAAAGTTCTTTGTTTTAATCAATGAAATTAAAGATGAACCATTTATGAAAATTAACGCTGAAGAAGATGCAAAAGTTTTGGCAAAAAAGTGTTTAGAAATAGTAAACATGGAAAAACATTCAGAAAATTAGTAAGGTTAGTTTATTGATACTTGCTTTAATTTCATTCCTGCTCTTCACCAGTTCTGAAAACCACGCAACAGGGTCACAAATTTTGAGAAAACAAAAGGACAAATCATTTAAATAATAAAGTTAGTAAATACATATTAAATATGTTTTAATATCTTCAAGAAGAGAACATAGAGCAGGTAAGGATTCTAATTTAATATTTCGCTATTAATAATTGTTTGAGTTTTAGTAATAAAATAATAACGCCTATGAAATATTTAAAAATGTTAACGAACAATAAGTGGGTTGCAAGCATCATACAAAATCCTGTGTGGCAGAAGTTTCCAGCATGGGCATGGGTTATTTTGGTAGTCGGCACGTTAACACTTTTTTTTGTGTTTATAAATTTGTTTACTTCACTTGGCAATGGAACTCCGCCACCACAATTACAAAATGATGTCTCTCTGGCTGACCCACGACAATTTGAAAAAGTTTTAGCCGCTTCAATTAATTCAACAGTTGAACCAGGATCTCCAATAAAAATTTTAACGAACGGTCAAGAATTTTTGCCTGACCTTTTGTCAGAAATAAAAAATGCCACCCAATCAATTTATATTACTGATTATATTTGGGACAATGGCGAATTCGGCAACACTCTTTTCAAAGCTTTAATTGAAAAAGCTAAATTGGGTGTAAAAGTACATATTTTGCTCGATGGTATATCGGGAAGCGGTGCAAATGATAAATATATAAAAGAGCTTAAAGACCTCGGAGGTAAGGTTGCATCTTTTCGACCTGTTAGTTGGTGGAATATTTATAGATTGAATGGACGAACACACGTGAGAGATTTTGTGATTGATAATAAAACCGCCTACATTGGTGGAATGGCTGTTTCGGATGGATGGCTTGGAAATGCAACATCTTCAAAATCATGGCATGATTTCATGTTTAAAATAAGCGACGTTATGGCAGAAAGAGCAAATAAGATATTTAGTAATATGTGGAGTCAAACTACAGGAGAAATTCTTCCAGTCACGGCTTCAAGTAGTGCCAAAAAAGAAAGTGACGGAGAGTTTGTTTCTCTGTTCTCATCACCATCACCCGATATGTCTTCTAATATGGAACACTTTATCTGGCTTTCGATCAAAGCCGCTCAAAAGTCTATCCACATTCAAAATCCTTATCTTATCCCTGACAAATCGATCCGAGAAGCTTTAGAGGAAAAAGCAAAAGCTGGAGTAGATGTAGAACTCATTGTACCAGGACCTAACACTGACGCTGTTTATACAAGATGGGCGAGTCAATCATTTTACTCCTCACTCTTAAAAGCGGGAGTAAAAATTTATGAATACCAGCCCTCTCGAATTCATACAAAGGCTATGACTATGGACGGCGCATGGTCTATTATCGGCTCTGCAAACCTTGATAATCGATCAAGTCAAATTAACCTTGAGGCAATAATGGGGGTTTACAACAAACAATTTGCAACCGATTTAGATTCTAAGTTTATTCAAGATCGCGAAAAATCAACAGAAATTACCTTAGACGAATGGAGTAAGAAATCATTCCTGATGTTCCCAATCCGACAGTTTTCTCGTTTATTTGTCCGTCAGTTTTAATGTGTCAGCTATTAGGTGCTGCACCGTCACTATATATATGAATCCAAAACAAAACTCAGTTGGCGTAGGTGCCATTGCCTTAATTATCGTTTTAATCATTGTAGGCCTTTTAGTATATACATTCAGTATGAATGGGCGTATTGGCTACGATGATTCAAATATTAATCAAAACGCAACCACAACTAATGGAAATAATACAACCTCGAGCCCTAATGATTTAGTAATTCAAAATTACGTAAAAAATAATATTTCTACACTTGCTCCAAAACCAGCAACGATGGGAGGAACATTTTATGTAACAAACATTACGGCCCAAGGAGGCGTAGGAACTGTTTCTTATGAAGACGGCCATTCTGCATACGTTGCAGACTTTACGTATAATATCGATGGTAACGGAATTCCTGCGGTAGTTTCATTTACTCTTCGAAATCAAGGTGTGAGCACAGCAACATCGAGTGTAAAAATTAATCAAAATATCGTACTTCGAGTAGGTGAAAGTTCAATAATTAAAGATACTGATTTCAGAATTACATTTAACAGTATGCCTACTGATAATAGATGTCCAGTAGATGTTCAATGTATCCAAGCTGGGGCAGTAACCTCAAATATTACACTTGCAACGTCTAACACAAGTAGCACGTTTAACCTACCATCCGATCAGGTTCCGGCATCTTTCGGATCTTATAAAGTTTCTATTATAAAAGTGTTACCAGTACAAAAATCAAGAGTACAAATAAGCCAAGGGGACTATGTTGTAACTTTCCATATCGAATCTACAAATTAATTAAAGATTCGTTATTAACTTTTACTTGTGTAAGTTGAAAAACACATCTTCAAGCGCAATAATTCCATATCCAGCTGCAATATTGTTTTGATGATAGAGGAGATCGGTACAATCGCCAGCTGCCCAAATTCCTTTGCAACTTGTTTGCGAAGTTTTTGGATCGATTTTAATTTGGCCGAAATCGTTTAAGTCGAGAAGACCTTTTAAAAATTCTGTATTTGGAAGTAAACCAATTTCAACAAACACTCCTTTTGTGGGAAGTTCGTACATTTTATTGTCGATGCTATTTTTGTACATCACACTTGATACGAATTTTTCACCTTTCACCTCAGTAATTTCAGCATTTTTAATAACAGTAAATTTATCGTTTTCACAGGCTTTTTGAACGGTAATAGGATCGGCTCTAAAACCATCTCCTCGATTAAATAGAGTAACGCTTTTTGCATATGCTAATAATTGCATCGCTGTTTCAAATGCTGCGTTTCCAGCGCCGACTACACACACATCCTGGCCAGAAAAGAGGGGACCATCACACGTTGCACAGTACACAACTCCTTTTCCTTCAAATTTGTCGGCACCAAGTGCTGCTAACTTTCGGCGATGAGAACCGGTTGAAAGGATAATTGTTTTTGATTTAAATGTTTTTGCTTTGTCGTCAGTTCCTGCTGTGATAGTAAATACAGTTCGCATCTTTCCATCAATTTCTTCTTCGGTTTTTGTAATTTCTGTTACCCGCATGCCGTCTTCTATGTCTACAATATTGTCTTTATATGCAACTAAGTGAGCTTTTAATTTATTTGATAAGTCAGCTCCACTAATTGCAATGTCTCCAATCCAGTTTTGAATTTCAGGTGACACGGTACTCTGTCCTTCAAAGTTATCGGTAATAAAAACTGTTTTTAATCGCTTCCTCGATGCATAAACTCCTGCCGAAACTCCTGCTGGACCTCCTCCAATAATGGCTAATTCGTATATCATTTGGACAGTATATAGTATTTTTAAAAAAGCATTTAATTGACATTAACTTTCGAAATGTCATAGTCCTTTAAACAAATTCCTCAACCTTTCACAGAAAGGACAGTAATGAGATCTTTTACTCTTCTCAGTATTATTTTGGCAATTGGGCTATATGTACCGCTCTGTATCGAAATCAAAAGTGGTAAATCGACACAGAACCTCTTTACTTGGATTTTATGGGCATTACTCGATGGTATCGCTGCTGCAACTTTATTTGTTCAATATGGGGAGTACTTCCTCGTGGCAACATACAGTTTAGGAAGCAGCATTACCTCGTTTTTTATCTTTAAATCAAAGAGCAAAAAAGAGTGGAAATCTTTCGAAACCTGTATTACTGCCTCGGTTATTGTTTGTGTATTTATTTGGTGTATTTCGGGTGCTTGGTGGGCAACCATTGCAAGCACCACTGCGGTTATGGCTGCAGGCTCTCTTCAACTCAGAGATAGCTTCAAAAAACCATACGAGACTCCGTTTTGGATATATCTCGGTTATACACTTGCAAATGTGTTTGCAGTAATTGGTGCTAAAGATTGGTCGGTCGAGCAAAGGCTCTATCCATTTTCAGCTGGCCTACTTTGTTTGTTTATTACTGCGGGCGCCGCCCAACAATTTTGGAAGGCAAAGCCCTCACTTTCATCAACAGAAATTCAACCCCAATATTAGAAAGGATAATTTTATGCTGGAATTCATTAAAAGTATTTACTGTGGAGAAGACGGCTACATTGCTTGGATCGTCACAGGGGGAATCGTATTCATATTTATGGTGCTCTTCCTAATGTAACGAAAGGGCCATCTCGCGATGGCCCTTTAATTTTTCTTTATTTTTTTCGTCTTAAAAACGCTGGCACAGAACCCCAATCTTCGTCTTCATCTTTTGATTCAGTCACTTCATCAACAGTAGTTGCGGTAGTTTCTGCGGTCTTATTATTTCCATTTCCAGTTACTCGAACATCATTTTTAGATGCGCCGTTTTTTCCGTCATCCATTGTATTGTAAATTTTTCCTCGGTCAGCGGCAGATTGCACATTTACCATTCCACCTGCAATTCCACCAGACATCATCCCAAGATCAACGGTTTGAGTAAGGGGACTTCGTTTAGGCATATGAGTATCGGGAAATCCTGAAGCAATAACGGTAATTTTAATATCTCCTTTTTTAAGTTTATCGTCGTGCACTGTTCCAAAAATAACTTTTGCATCGAGATCGATTGATTCAGTAATAATTTTTGCAGCATCTTGAATTTCAAACATGGTAACGTCGTCTCCTCCAGCAATAGAGAACAGTACTCCTTTTGCACCGTGTATTGAAAGATCGATAAGAGGCGAGTTGATGGCAGCTTTAGCAGCATCCTGTGCTCGTGACTCACCATTAGCAATTCCAACTCCCATAAGTGCAGAGCCGGCATTGTCGAGAACAGCTCGAATATCGGCAAAGTCGATGTTCGCAATAGTTCCCGGAGTTGTAATCAAATCTGAAATACCTTCTACGGCTTGTTTCAACACTTCGTCAGACATCATGAAGGCTTGCTTAGCTGTAGTTTCTTTTGAAATCACCATCATCAGTCGATCGTTAGGAATTACAACAGTTGCATCAACCGCAGCTCGCAATTCGTTTAGTCCTTGTTCAGCAAGTTTGCCTCGAAGCGCTCCTTCAAATGCAAATGGTTTTGTAACTACTCCAATAGTGAGTGCTCCCATTTCTTTCGCAATTCGTGCAATAACAGGACCAGCTCCCGTGCAAGTTCCTCCTCCCATTCCTCCTGTAACGAAAACCATATCTGCACCTTTTAGCGCTTCTTGAATTTCTTCACGAGTTTCTTCGGCTGCTCGTTTTCCAACTTCAGGATTCATACCTGCACCCAACCCTCTCGTTAAGTTTTTTCCGATATGAATTTTCTTTTTTGCCATCGAGTGATGCAAATCTTGAGCGTCGGTGTTAATTGAAATAAAATCAATTCCTTTTACCTTGGCATTTACCATGTGGTTAACTGCGTGCTTTCCAGATCCTCCTACTCCCACTACTTTGATTCGAGCAAAGGTTTCGACTTCAGGTTTTATTTGTGGCATAGATGCAGGAATACTAACAGATAATGATGTGAGCGCAAATCTATGAAAGTTGTTATTTATGTGTCAAAAAGTGTTACACTGAGACGGCTCAACAAGGCCACTAAAAAGGTGCTTTTTACAGATTTTACGGAAGGAACTGTTTAATCCATTTTATTAATTTCTGAAAATAATTTACATTTCGCTGCGTGGGAGTGTATCCTCCTTCCTCATCCGAATTTCCTAAAACACAAAGTCCGTACGACACGGCCCATTCTCCACTTTTAATATGACCTTTAGTATTAGTTTCAAATTTTGTTTCTGGTCGTTTTGATGGAAGTGAGAGCGATGCTCGTGCAACCTCTTCAATACTCCCTAAACTTCCTCCTCCACCGGTAATAATAATTCCAGCAGGGAGCAAACCATTCCGTCCAATTTTTTCTAAATGGTTTTCAACAAGTTCAAAAATGTCGATCAACCGCGCTTTAATAATTTCATCCAGTTTTCGTTTATTATCATGTTCTCGATTTCGCTCCTTAATATTTTCTTTTTCGCGACGAGCTTCTTTGCTTTCATTTCTTGATTCATTCCTATCATTTTTTCCTTCGTGAGCCTCAGAGACACCGTGGCTTGAATTAATTTTCTGCGCATTTCCATGTTTGAGTATTTCCGCTTCTTCAAATGGAATTCGAAGACCAAGCGCAATATCGATACTAATATTGCTTGAACCAATTGGGAATACTTCAAGTGAAATTGGTCGGCCTTCTTCGTACACCACAATACTAGTTGTTTCAGATCCAATATTTGCGAGCACACATCCTTGGGCTTTTTGTGTTCGAGTAAGAATCACACTCGAGGCCGCAATAGGGGAAGCAATAATATCGTCTACTTCAATACCAGCGTCTGAAACGGCGAGCAATGTATCATTTAAATGATGGGTAAGACACATAACAAATAATACACGTGCCTCTATTTTAAGGCCCTTCATACCCTGTGGACGACCCAACACTAAACGCCCATCAACTTTGAAGGCCAATGGAAAAGTGTGAAGTACTTTACGGTTTTGACTAAATGAAACCGGCATTTCATTTTTAGCTTCCTCAATTACTTTTTCAATATCATTGTCGGTAATTTCTCCCTCAGTATGTTCAACTGTATAAGTTCCTTGAAATGTATGTGCCGATAATCCAATTCCACCAAATGAAACATATGCATTAGTTAATTTAACACCCGCCGTTTTTTCGGCAGACCGAACAGCTTGCCCAACACTTCTTGAGACCTCTTCAATATTCATTATATAGCCATGACGAAGTCCCTTTGATTCTGCAAAGCCTGTACCTATTATTTTAGGTGGAAGTTTGGTGTCTGGGTTTGACTCAGTAGCTACCACTTTGACATGGTATGTTCCGATATCTATTCCGCAGGTAATTTGACGTTGCATGGCCATTAAATATAAAAATGAAAAGTAGAATGACGAAAAATCCGTAAGCGCATTGCAAGTAGGGTATTAAAACATGTTTAAATTATGTTTATATACCAAACTTTTTTCGCCACTTTATTTCTTCATTTTCCATTCTACTACCATGATCGAATCCTTTCAAATGAATTAACCCGTGGATAACTAAGAAAGCGAGGTAATTTTTAGGATTTCTGTCAAATTCTTTTGATTTTTTGTTGGCTGCTTCAATGCAAATAAAAATTTCACCTGATTTTTTTTCATATGGAAAACTTAAAATATCAGTTGCATAATCCTTTTTACGCCACTTATTATTTAATGCCCGCATTCGTTTTGTTCCAATAAAAGTTAAAGAGAGGGAATAGTTGGCGCCCAAAATTTTTTCTTTATATAAACGAAAAGGCAAGCTAGGAAGCTTGCGTTTAATCGTTTGAGACATCAGGAATGTTTCCATAATGTTTGATAAGAGTTTTATGCTCTTATATATAGTATCTATCGACCCCTTGAGTTAACAGGACGAATCTTTCCGAGCTTGATGTTTTTTTCAAGTTCAGTTTTTCGAACCAATTTCTCAATTGTATGAGCCTTTCGTCGGTTTTTTGATGAAACTCGAACGTAATCTCGCAATTTTCGAACACGGTTTAAAATACCAGCATCTTGAACGCGTTTTGTGAATTTTCGCAGTGCAATATTACTGTTTTCCGTAGGACCTCTTTCTATTTGAACGTTAATCATTGTAAGGGTGAATATAACACGTTATTAATGCAGGGACAAGCCTTTTACAGCCCCTTAGGACTGCTTAATCAGTTTTCCTATATATCTTGTTAATTCATCAATAGAAACCGTAATTTGAACCCGAGTCTGCATGTCTCGAATACAAACCGCATCTTCCATGGCCTCTTTTTTACCCATAATGATAAGGTGAGTAGTACCGCATTTTTCAGCTTGTTCAATTTGGCCAGTAATCTTATCTTTCGAGAGTGATTGCTGAACAGGAATACGAGCTTGCCGTAAAAGCTCCAAAACCCGTAAACTTTTTAGTTTTGCATCGAAACTAAGTTGCATGAAAAAGAAACTAGCTCCTTTACTACTCTCTTGAACTAAATTATTTTTAATTGTCGGAAGATTCTTATTCGAAGAATCTTTTCCAGGTAGTTTAACGATGAGCCCTTTTCGACAAGCCTCAGGAAGCATTACAACTCCGAAAATAGAAGAAGTATCTTTTTTACCCCAGGCTTTTTTAGTAAGGCCATTGTATCTTGCTCCGTAGGCTAAAATAACTTTTTCCTGGCTTTTAGGGTGAGTCTCTCCTTTGTTTCCTTTTCCACTCGTTTTTTTATTTATTTTCGTTCCTTCAATATGAAAAATGGTTTCATTGCTGAAATTTTTTGCACCCACAATAGAATGTTCAAAATTATAAGGGATTTTAAGGACTTCTATATATTCGAGTACTTCTTTAAAATGTTTTCGGCTCTGTTCAGATAAGCTTCCCATTGGTGTTGGTGCTTGTGTTCGAACAATATTAAATTTTTCTTCAGTTTTCTTTAAATTTTTACTTGCGGTTGATTCTTTTGTCACAACAGACTCATCTTTCGCTGATACATCTTGCGCAAGGGTAATTGGCATTTTCGAAACCTCGCCCCAATATTCATACGGATCTTTTTTTATGAGCTGTTTAATGTGAGAGGGAATATGAGCCCCATGTTTTTTAACGAAGTTTTGAAAATCTCGAGCAAATTTTTGCGATGATTCTTTATCCCCAACAGTGTTTACAAGTACAGATAATTCATATTCAGGATATGCTTCTTTACTAATTACATAACAAGTTTCAATTGTAAGTGCATCAGAAATACTTTGTGGGCTTCCACTGATATCGATGTTGAACATATGATATTGCTGCTCACCACGAGGCCCACCATAAAAAAGCATGAGGGGTTGAGGCAGTTCTGCATATGATTTATCAATGATACCCCGAGTAAGTGCAATTTTTTCTTCAATAATTTCTCCAATCAGCGTTTTTTTCGCATCTTTAAATATTGAACTTTTTTTATTGTCGATTCCTGTAACCGTAAGGTCGGGGGCGTGTAAAAATCCGTAAAATGATGCTACCTCTGCTGCTTTATCAAAACTTGTTTGTTTCTTTGTTTTTTTGGCGGCACTCATGTTTGTTGGTCTTTAGGTTATTTATTTTGATTCTGAATAATTTCCTGGCAGTATTCCAATTTCTTTTAATGGATAGAGTCTAATTAATGCTCTACCCACCAGATTTTCTTTTTTGAGAGGTCCCCATGCACGGGAATCGTAACTTTTGTCTCGATTGTCTCCCATAACAAAGTATTCATCGTTGGTAAGTGTTCTTGTAAGATTTGTTTCTCTTGGGAACGCAACATACGGTTCATCTAATGAAAATCCAGTTGGATTATCTTTATTTTTAATTACCACCTTACCCGCAGTAATTTGAACTGTTTCTCCTGGGAGGCCGATAATTCGTTTAATAAAGTATTTTGGATTCGATTTTGCTTCTTCTATATCTGCCACCACTCCTTCTTGCCCTGGGAATTTAAAAATAGAAACTTGGCCACGCTTTGCTCCACCCAAATGATACGAGAGTTCATCAACAATTAAATAATCTTTACTGTAGAAGGTTGGTTCCATTGATGAACCGATAACAACGAAAGGTTGGAAAACGTAGAAGCGAATCGGAATAAGAATTGCTAATAAAACTATAATAAATATTAAATTACTTTTCAGTGAAGATTTTTTATCAATCTTTTCAACATGTGCATTTTCCTCTTCAACCATTTGTTCTTTTTCCATAGTGTTCGCACATTGTAATATATAAAAGTGCTTGCAAAAAGTTTTTTAGAGTGTTGTGTTACAATACTGCTAACAAATTTTGAGAAATAAAACAAATTTTTATTTCTTTTTATTTTTTCAGTATTATCTCAATTAATCTCACATACAAATATGAATTACATTCTGGTTGGCTTAGGAAATCCTGGAGAAGAATATACAAACACACGTCACAATACGGGTTTTTTAGCACTTGATGCGATTGCAAAACAAATTGGAAATATTAAAGCACCAAAAAATGGGGAATTAAGTGAAGATTGGAAACTCGATAAAAAAAATAATGCATACGTGTGTAAAATTTCAATTGGAAAAGATTCATTTACGTTAATGAAGCCTCAAACATTTATGAATAAGTCCGGCTCATCATTGAAAAATATTATTGTAAGTGCAAAAAAAGCAGAACAATTAATTGTGATTCATGATGATTTAGATCAGCCTGTTGGCGCAGTAAAAGCGGTTTTTAATAGGGGATCAGGAGGCCACAGGGGAATTGAATCAATTGTGCGGGCAATTAAAACTGAAGCGTTTTACCGTATAAAGGTTGGAATTTCTCCAATAACCCCAAGTGGAAAAATAAAAAAGCCATTAGGCGAAGCAGCAGTTGAAAAAAATATTTTAA
>JBBRPW010000005.1:0-28815 GCA_038227435.1 Minisyncoccia bacterium
ACATGGCAACTATTTTTGGTGAAATGCAGAAGACGCTTGCCTCGTGGAGCCGTGTTAAAGATATTCTTGATTTAAAATCAGATATGAATCAAGAGGGTGTTGAAAGTGAAAAAACTTCCCAATCACTGCCAAATAGTATGCTCGTTTTGGAATTTAAACATGTTTCATTTGGATATGATGACGATCAAGTAATTTTAAAAGATGTTTGTATGAAATTAGAGCCGGGAAAAACATACGCTCTCGTCGGCCCAACTGGGGGCGGAAAATCTACCACAGCAAGCTTAATGGCAAGACTCTATGATCCAACTTCCGGAGAGATTGATTTGTTAGGAAAACCATATAAATCATATTCGGCAATTGAGCGATCTGAATTCGTAAGCTTAATTCTTCAAGAACCGCAATTATTTGAAGGAACCGTAGCTGATAATATTCGATATGGAAATGATCACATTGTAAAACTCGAAGATGAAGTAATGCTAAAAATGTTTGAGTCAAAAGGAATGAATCAACTAATTGCTCGATTTCAAGATGGTTTACAAACAAAAGTAGATTCGGGCGGAGAAAATATTAGTTTAGGTCAAAAACAATTAGTTTCATTTTTACGAATTATTTTGCGTGAGCCAAAACTTTTAATTTTAGATGAGGCAACTGCAAATATTGATACTGTTACTGAATCACTTCTTCAAACAATGATTGATAGTCTACCCAAAGAAACTACGAAAGTTATTATTGCTCACCGTTTAAATACAATTCAAAAAGCAGATCAAATATTCTTCATTAATGCAGGAAACGTAGAACCAGCTAAAAGTTTGAAAGAAGCGACTGATTTAATTCAGAACGCTAAAAGAGTTAGTTAATAGCGAATTAGTTAAATAAACTTTTCAAACATTCCAATTTATTAGCTATCTTTTCAGCTTTTATTACCTCATTTTCGTGCTATATTATTTTCATGGAAAACCAGAAAATGCAGGGAACTGTGTATGCAATTTTATTCATAGTTATTATTGGAGGACTTGGGTCGCTTATTTACTACTCGTCCGACATGTCTGCTTTATTTAAAGCTAATAACTCTGCTACTGCAGGACAAGGTGCGGTAAATCCTTTAAATGGTCAACCAGTAGACAGTCCTACTTCAGAAACAGCCACAAATCAAAGTAATACTCAAACGAATTCACAATCAAATCAGCAAAATAATAATCAACCCAATCAAAAAAATATGACACCACAAACAATACCGGCCACATCAGCCAGCGCAATCACAACAAAAGATGGATTAGTGATCGATGATATTACAGTTGGAAGTGGAGCAATGGCAAAACCAGGAGACCTCATCGCTGCAAATTATTTAGGAACACTTCAAAATGGTACGAAGTTTGACAGTTCATACGATAGAGGACAACCATTTCAATTTCAGCTTGGAGCAGGAAATGTAATTAAAGGATGGGATCAAGGAATTGTTGGAATGAAAGTTGGAGGAAAACGAAAATTAATTATTCCGGCATCACTTGGATATGGAGCAAACGGTGCAGGCTCAATTATTCCGCCGAATGCAACATTAGTGTTTCTTGTAGAGCTTTTAGCAGTGAAAGGAAAATAATACAGAATGGAAATTAAAGGTCGCTAAATTATCAGGTAAAAATAAAACATAAAAATGAAATCGATCCGTCAAAGTCAATTATTTACAAAAACTAGAAGAGAAGCACCGAAGGATGAAGTGTCTAAAAACGCCGAGCTTCTTATTCGTGCTGGTTTTGTACATAAAGACATGACCGGAGTATATTCTTACCTTCCACTTGGCTTAAAAGTTCTTAAAAAAATTGAAGAAATAATTCGAAAAAATATGGATGCCGTTGGAGGGCAGGAAATGTTTTTAGCTACGCTTCAGTCAAAAGAATTGTGGGAAAAAACAAATAGATGGGACGATAAAGTAGTTGATAACTGGTTTAAAACAGAATTAAAAAATGGAAACGAATTAGGCCTTGGCTTAAGTCATGAGGAGCCTCTCACAAACTTAATGAGAGAATATATAAGATCGTCTAAAGATTTACCGAAGCTTGCCTATCAATTTCAAAATAAATTTAGAAATGAGCTCAGAGCTAAAAGTGGCCTCATGAGGGGACGAGAGTTTTTAATGAAGGACTTATATTCGTTTAGTAAAGATGAAGAGCAGCATTTAGTAATTTATGAGCAAGTTAAACAAGCTTACACAAATATCTATAAGGAAGTTGGATTGGGAGACAACACCTTCCTTACATTTGCTTCTGGAGGAATTTTCGCTCCCTTCTCACATGAATTTCAAACATTAACAGATGCGGGAGAAGACTTGATTTATTTAAGTCGAGAAAAAGGAATTGCAATTAATAAGGAAGTGTTAAATGACGAAGTGTTAAAAACTTTTAATATTGAACGAGATGAATTGGAAGAGGTTAAAGGGGTTGAAGTTGGAAATATTTTTTCACTCGGAACTCGTTTCTCTTCGGCCCTTGAACTTGTATACGCAAATGAAGAAGGAAAACGAATCCCTGTAATTATGGGTTGCTATGGAATAGGTCTAGGTAGATTAATGGGTGCAATTGTTGAGGTATTGGCCGACGAAAAAGGAATTAAATGGCCGAAAAATGTTTCGCCTTTTCATGTACATCTTTTAAATCTTGATACAAAAAATGAATTAATAAATGAATGGGCGAATAATTTCTTTGATGGACTAACTCAAGCTGGAGTTGAGGTTTTATATGATGATCGCGACGTACGTCCCGGCGAAAAGTTTAATGATGCAGATTTAATAGGGATTCCATTACAAGTAATAATTGGCGCACGTTCATTTGAAACAGGAAGTGTTGAAATTAAAAACAGGCTTACTGGAGATAGTGAAGCAATGGCAATCGATAAAATTGTTGATTACGTCATGAACGTGATATAAATTCTATATGTCTAGCAGATTCGGGCACATGTTTTCTAACGATATTGGGATAGATTTGGGTACTGCAAACACCTTAGTTTTTGTTGCTGGTCAAGGTGTTGTGGTAAATGAGCCCTCAGTAGTTGCTCTAAACCAAAAAACTGGGAAAGTTGTTGCTGTAGGAAAAGAAGCCAAGGAAATGTTGGGTAGAACCCCCGCGCACATCACTGCTGTGCGCCCACTAGTTGATGGTGTAATTTCAGATTTTGAAGTAACGGAGGAGATGATCGCATATTTAATGCGTCGGGCAGAATCAAAATCAAAAAAAATGTTTGGACCGCGAGTAGTAATTGGGGTTCCATCTGGAACTACAAACGTTGAACGTCGCGCGGTTCGTGATGCTGCAAAAAATGCAGGAGCAAGAGAAGTGTTTATTGTTGAAGAACCAATGGCCGCAGCAATTGGAATCGGAATGCCTGTGATGCAACCAGTAGGCACCATGATTATAGATATTGGTGGTGGAACAACTGATATCGCTGTTATTTCACTCGGAGGAATTGTGAAAGCAAAAAATTTAAAAATTGCTGGAGATAAATTAAGCGATGACATTACTGCCTACATGCGCTCTGATCATAAATTATTGATTGGAGAAAAAACAGCAGAACAATTAAAAATTACAATTGGAAGTGTAGTACAACGCGAACAACCTCTTCAAATGGCTGTTCGTGGAAGAGATGTAGTTAGTGGATTGCCTCGTGAAGTAATTATTACTGATACTGATATTCAGACTGCTATTTCAACCTCAATCGACCTATTAATGGAATCAGTAAAAGAAGTGCTTGAGGCAACTCCACCTGAAATTTTAGCTGATATAATGCAGCGAGGAATCTATTTAGTTGGTGGAGGTGCCCTTATTTCAGGATTTAGAGAGCTGCTCGAGCAATTTTTAGGTTTACCAATATACATCGCTGAAGATCCATTATCAGCAGTAGCCAGAGGAACAGGGATAATTTTGGAACATATCGATACATTTAAAGAAGTTTTAATTGAAAATGACAATGAAATTCCGATCGGTAAATAAAAAAATATCAAGAGGTGACAGAGGAACACTTAGAATTTTTATTCTTTCTACTGTTGCCATAATTGCGATTAGTTTTTTCTTCCCAAACTTTATTAAGAAACAAGTTTTTAATGTAGGTAATTTTTTTGGTACATCAAAAAATGTCGCTGCAAATATTTTGCAAGGAGTTTCTTCTCCATTTCTTTCAAATTCTGTGTTGTTAAAAGAAAACCATGATTTAAAGGAAAAACTATTTCAGGCTCAAATTGACTTAGTTCAATATGAAGCAGTGAGAAATGATAATAATGTCCTTCGTCAAACGATTGGTTTAGAGACAGATCAAGATATTTACAAAGTTCATGCCACGGTTCAAGCTGGCGCCACAAATATGTCAGAAGATCAAATTTTAATTGATAAAGGTTTAGATGACGGGGTTATTGTAGGAGATTTAATTACTGCATATGAGCACATGCCACTCGGTCTGGTTCAAACGGTATATCAAAATTCATCAATCATAACTCTTTTGTCGGCATTTGATAAAACAACAAATGTATTAATAGGTGATAAGGCTGTGGCAGCTGAGGCAAAAGGTAAAAGTTTGGGTGCATTTGAAATCAAATTACCAAAAGGGTCTGGTGTTAATGTTGGAGATTCTGTTATTTTAAAAGGATATTCAGTTCCACTATCACTGGGTTTGATTAAATCAATTGAAAGTCCTGAAAATAGCCCTTTTGAAATTGTGAGGATGTCACTTCCGGTTAATCCAAATTCAATATCATATGTTGGTATCATCAAATAATAATTTAAAACACGGGAGGGAACAAAAAGATAATAGCTTGTATAGCCAAATTATTATTCCGCTTATTTGTGCAATTCTGGCAATTCTTTTCCCTTGGTGGTTCGCTGTTACAGTAACAATTGTAGTGACACTATTTTTTGATTCGATTGCTCTTTTAATAGTTGCATGGATCATTGCGTTTCAAAATCAAAACGCCTCTATTTTATACGTTTGTTATTGGATTGCAGGAGCGCTAATTGCGTATATAATTCTCTCGTATGTCCAAAAAACCTTTATTAGGTAGATTGTTTCGAAAAAGGAAATATCAAGAAATTGAGCCCGATGAGATTTTTTTGGATGCCCATAATCTTCCTGATTTCAACGAAGATCAATTCGAAGGCCGAATTGAAAAACCCATCGCTAAGCGAACTGTTTTGTTTTTAGGAATCTTTTTCGTAATAGTTGGAATTCTGTTCGGGTATAGAGCCTTTAATTTGCAAATTGCCCAAGGGCAAAGCTTTAGAGAACGAAGTGAACAAAATACATTAAAATCAGAATTTGTTTTTGCTGATCGAGGTGTTATTTATGATCGAAATGAAGTTCCATTAGCATGGAATATAGCAACTGAAACTCCATTTTCGATTCGGGCATATACCGACAAAGTTGGTTTTTCTAATTTACTTGGCTTCGTACGATATCCTCGAAAAGATAAAAACGGACAATACTTTAAAACTGAAATTTCTGGTCATGACGGTATTGAATCTTTCTTTAACGATTCACTTCAGGGTATTAATGGTCAAAAAATTGTTGAGACTAATGCTAAGGGAAAAATTGCTTCTGAAGGAGTATTGAAACCACCAACATCAGGAGGAAATATAATGCTATCGATTGATGCTGAAATTCAAGATGCATTATTTAGAAATATAAAAGCAACAGCTGATAAGTCTGGATTTACTGGAGGAGCTGGAGGAATCATTGATATTTCAACAGGTGAAATGATTGCAATGACAACGTATCCTGAATATTCATCTACAGTAATGTCGGATGGAACAGACATTAATACAATTAATGAATATTCGAAAGATAAAAGTAATCCATATTTGAATAGATTTTTATCAGGACTTTATGCACCAGGATCTATTGTTAAACCTTTCGTTGCCCTAACTGCACTTAAAGAAAAAATAATCTCTCCAGACAAACAAATTTTAAGTACTGGCTCTATTTCAGTTCCTAATCCATATTTTCCAGATAAGCCTTCTGTATTTAATGACTGGCGAGCGAACGGTTGGACAGACATGCGCCAAGCAATTGCAGTATCTTCCGATGTGTATTTTTATGAAATTGGAGGAGGTTTTGAAGGTCAAAAAGGTTTAGGAATTGAGAATATCAATAAAAATCTAGGAGAGTTTGGTTTTGGTCCAGGCGATAAGGAAGGGTTTTTTGTAAGCAGAGATGGAGTAATACCAAATCCAGAATGGAAAAAATTAGCATTTAATGGTGACCCGTGGAGACTGGGAGATACGTACAATACTTCAATCGGGCAATTTGGTTTTCAAGTGACTCCATATCAAGCGCTCAGGGCAACTGCTGCACTTGTAAACGGTGGAATGCTTTTATCTCCAACCCTTATTGCAAATGAAGGAACTGATCCAGCACAAGTTAAAAGAAAAATTGATATAAATTCTAATGATCAAAAAATTGTGATGGAAGGAATGCGAAGAGCGATTACTGATGGAACTCTAACTATGTTGCATATTCCAGGAACTGATCTTGCTGGAAAATCTGGAACTGCTCAAGTTGGTGTTAATAATGAATATGTAAACTCTTGGATTATAGGTTTCTTCCCTTATACCAAACCTAGATATGCATTTGTTGTTTTGATGGAACGGGGCCCATCTACATATAAGGAAGGAGCTCCTTACGTAGCACGGGATTTCTTTAATTGGATGGTTGCAAATAAACCAGATTACATGCAATAGTCTTTTATATGAGCGAAAAGACAGGCTTCTCCTATAATATTATTAAAAAACTTGATACAGAAATTCAAGGTTCTTTAGGACGTGTTGGAGTTATTCATACGCCACATGGTGACATTCAAACTCCTGCATTTGTAACTGTTGGAACGAAAGGTACTGTAAAAGCACTTACCCCTGAAGCTGTTCAAAATTTAGGAGCTGATGTGGTGCTCGCAAATACGTATCATTTATACCTACAACCTGGAGATGAATTAGTAAAAAATGTTGGAGGACTTGCACAATTTATGAATTGGAAAAATTCAGATGGAAGTTTACGTCCTACAATGACTGATTCGGGAGGATTTCAAGTTTTTTCACTTGGAGCTGCATATGGAAAAAATCTTTCAAAATTAATAAAAAAAACGGGAAAAGAAGAATTAATTTTAAATGAAGGAAAGATACATGCGAATGATGTAAACGAACAAGAATCGGTTCGAGGAAATAGAGGAGGCGAAAATGACTATTCAAAAGGAGTATTAGCAAAAATTGATGAAGACGGAGTGATGTTCAGGTCCCATATAGATGGTTCGGCCCATTATTTTACTCCTGAGAAATCAATTGATATTCAACATAATATTGGTGCTGATATTATTTTTGCATTCGATGAATGTACTTCTCCAACCGAAACGTTTACATATCAAAGAGAGGCGCTCGATAGAACTCATAGATGGGCGAAACGATGCTTAAAACATCATCATGAAAAACAAGATGAATTAGTTGAAAGTGGAAAAAACTATCAAGCACTTTTTGGTGTAATTCAGGGAGGGCGTGAAGAAGTTTTACGAAAAGAAAGCGCAAAATATTTTAAAGATTTAAAAACTGAAGTAAACAGTAAAGAGCGAGAATTTGATGGATATGGAATTGGCGGATCATTTGCTAAAGATGATATGGAAACTGCAGTGAAATGGGTAAATGAAATTTTACCTGAAGAAAAACCTCGACATTTGCTTGGAATTGGAGAACCGGAAGATTTATTTATGGCAGTTGAGAATGGCTGCGATCTATTTGATTGTGTAGCACCAACACGAATTGGACGAAACGGCCAAATGTATACAATCAATGGCAAAATAAATATTCTTAATGCAAAATTTAGTAAAGATGTATCAAAAGTTGATGATAGTTGTGCATGTTATACATGTACAAACTACACAAAAGCATACATTCAACATTTGTTTAAAGCAGATGAAATGTTAGCGGCAACACTTGCAAGTACTCATAATTTATTTTTTATTATTAATTTAGTAAAAACGATGCGAGCAAAAATATTAGAAGGAAAGTTTGAAGAGTTCAAAAAAGAATTCTTAGTTGAGTATTTAAGGTAATAGTACAACAATCATTAATCAAGTAGGCGTGTTAATATTTATATATGAAGATTAATTCGACAAAACTTTTTCGTATTCTTTTTTATTCTTTTTTATTTTGCGTCGTATTAATTATTTACTATATAAATATCGAAACAAAATATGTGCGTGAAGTTGGATCAAACACAATTGATACAAGTTACTTAAATACATCACTTCCAACTGAGCAACGAATTAGTAACCTCATGTCTCAGATGACCATAGATGAAAAAATTGGACAAATGGCTTTGATTGAAAAAAATAGTATTTCAAATCTTAAGGATGTTTCAGATTACGGGTTAGGAGCAATATTAAGTGGTGGTGGTGCAAAACCAGAAGCAAACACCTCAAACGGTTGGCTTCAAATGGTAAAAAGTTTTACAGACGAATCACGAAAATCACGATTACAAATTCCAATTTTATACGGAATCGATGCAATTCACGGCCATTCTAATGTCCCAAACGCAACCATATTTCCACATTCGATAGGGATCGGTGCTGCAAACGATGCAACGCTTACTCAAAAAATAGCAGCGGCAACCGCAGAAGAAGTAAAAGCAACAGGAATTTCATGGGTGTATTCTCCAAACCTTGATGCACCGGAAGACATTAGATGGGGAAGAACATACGAAGGTTTTTCGAGTGACTCAAAAATTAATTCAAAATTAGGAGCTGCATACGTGAAAGGAACTCAGGATTTTATTTCATCGTCTACTTCTCGAATAACTACATTAGAATCAACTTCATCTCAACATATTAATATGGTTGGAACTGCCAAACATTTTTTGGGTGCAGGAGGAATGCTTTGGAATAGTTCAACAAATGCAAAATATAAAATCGATCAAGGTAAAACTGTAGTGAGCGACAAAACATTACGTGATTTCTATTTGCCACCATTTAAATCTGTAATTGATGCTGGAGTGATGTCGGTCATGGCAGGGTTAAATACACTTAATAATACGAAAATTGCTGCTAATAGTTATGTTCTTAATGATGTATTAAAAAAAGAATTAGATTTTAAAGGGTTTGTTGTTTCCGATTGGTACGGCGTCTATTTTTTATCGGATAGTAAATATAATGATGCTGTAACGGCTATTAATGCAGGAGTTGATATGGTTATGCTTCCGTATGATTACAGAACATTTGTAATTAATGTTAAAAATGCAGTTAAAAAAGGAAATATTACGCAAGATAGAATTAACGATGCTGTTCGAAGAATCTTAAGAGCAAAATTCTCCGCAGGATTATTTGATGGACAACAAACTTTGCCGAATTTAAATGTAATTGGATCTGCTTCACATAGAGCAATTGCACGTGAAGCAGTTTCAAAATCGTTAGTACTTTTGCAAAACAATAATGTATTACCATTATTAAATTTACATAATCCAGGCGATGTAAATCAAACAATTTTAGTTGCAGGAAGCGCGGCTGATAATACTGGTAGGCAAAGTGGTGCATGGACAATTGAGTGGCAAGGAGTTGATGGGAATAATGTGCCAGGCGCGACATCTATTTTAAAAGGAATTCAAAATGAAGTTGAAGCTGTAAAAAATTATAGAGTTGTTTTCGATACTAATGGAAACTTTAATTCAAAGTTAAACGAAAACGAGATTAACCAAAAAGCTAATGTTGGAATTATTGTTGTCGGTGAAAAACCTTACGCAGAAGGTTGGGGAGATAATGAAAATCCAACACTTTCTGATGAAGATTTGCAGACAATTTCCAATGTACAAAAAGTAAGTAAAAAAATAATTGTCATTATTATTTCAGGTCGTCCGCTTATTTTGCCTCCACAATTTAAAACTTGGGATGGAATTATTGCAGCTTGGCTCCCTGGAAGTGAAGGAGAGGGAATTGCTGATGTGCTGTTTGGGAAAACACCTTTCGTTGGAAAACTACCCTTGCCTTGGCCTACGAACTTAAAGCAGTTACCATTTTCAGTTGATGAAAATTCAGCAGATGGAACAACTCCATTATTTAATCAAGGATTTGGACTCTAGTTTAAATTTAAACCATAATAATATTTATTAGGATTTAAGTAAACGTCCGTTCACTTAATTATAAATTATGATATACTCGAAAAATGTCATTGTATCTTGATCCACAATTCCAAAAAAAATTTGAAATCTCAACAAAATTTACGCCCGCCGGAGATCAACCTACTGCAATTAAAAGTTTAGTTGATGGAGTTAATAAAGGTTTGCAACATCAAACACTTTTTGGTGTAACTGGATCTGGAAAAACATATACATCAGCAAGTGTCATTGCTCAAGTTCAAAAACCAACATTGGTAATTGCGCATAATAAAACGCTGGCCGCTCAATTGGCCCAAGAGTATCGTGAATTCTTCCCTAACAATGCGGTACATTATTTTGTGTCTTACTACGATTACTACCAACCTGAGGCCTATATGCCGGTAAGCGATACATATATAGAGAAGGAAGCTCAAATTAACGAGGAAATCGATAGATTACGCCATGCCTCAACACAGGCCCTGCTAACACGAAAAGACGTAATTATCGTAGCTTCTGTTAGTTGTATTTACGGTTTGGGATCACCGGTTGAATATGAAAAGGTTCACTTACGAATCGAAACGGGAAGTAAAAATGACAGAGCGGAATTAATTAGAAAATTAATTAATATTTATTTTGAACGAACAACTGCCGATTTAAAACCAGGTGCATTTCGCGCAATGGGAAATATGATTGAGATCATGCCAGTAAACGAACGAATTATTTATAGAATTGAATTAAAAAATACAATTCCAACAAATGCAAAACCTGGATCAAAAGAAGCGGTGCCAAACATGGTTGTCCACCAAATTTTAAAAATTGATGCAACTACAAGAGCAATTATTGAAGAAACACCAGTTTTCTTTTTATTTCCTGCAAAACATTTCGTTACTCCCGCAGACGAACGAAAGCGAGCTATTACTGAAATTAAACACGATTTAGATATTCAATTAAAACAATTTCAAAAAGAAGGAAGGATTTTAGAAGCCGATCGCTTAAAGCGACGAACAACATACGACCTCGCTCTTATTAAAGAGGTTGGATATTGTAATGGAATTGAAAATTACTCAAGACACTTTTCTGGAAAAGCACCTGGAGAAGCACCTGATACACTTCTTTCATATTTTCCTCATAAAAAAGATGGATCGGCTGATTTTTTAACAATCATTGATGAGTCGCACGTAACTATTCCACAGCTTCATGGAATGTACGCAGGTGATCAAAGTCGAAAAGAAACACTTGTTAACTTCGGGTTTCGATTGCCATCTGCAAAAGATAATCGCCCATTAAAATTTGAGGAATTTACTGAACGCGTTGGGCAACTAATCTACACATCGGCTACTCCAGGAAAATATGAAATGGAAAATAGTAAAAATATTGCAGAGCAAGTAATTCGGCCTACTGGATTAGTTGATCCAATTATTGAAGTGCGTCCAGTAACTGCCAAGCTTGATGGATCATACCAAGGCCAAGTGTTCGATTTTATTGAGGAAGCTCAAAAAACAATTAAAAAAGGATTTAGAGTGATTGCTACGACGCTTACAAAAAAAATGGCGGAAGATTTAAGTGAATATTTGATTGAAAAGAAAATTAAAACAAAATATTTGCATAGCGATATTTTAACACTTGAGCGAATCCAAATTTTAACAGAACTTAGGCGCGGAACATTTGATGTGCTCATTGGGGTTAACTTACTCCGAGAAGGACTCGACCTTCCAGAAATTGCATTTATTGGAATTTTAGATGCCGATAAAGAAGGATTCCTTCGTAGTGAATCGTCTTTAATTCAAACTATTGGGCGAGCTGCTCGAAATACCGAAGGAAAAGTTGTGTTATATGCCGATAAAATTACAGGCTCAATGGAACGTGCAATGGGCGAAACAAATCGTCGACGCGAAAAACAATTTGCTTACAACACAAAGCATGGCATTACTCCTCAAACTATTATTAAAAAAATTAATGACATTACCGACCAAATTCAAAGTGATCATGCAAAAACTGTAAGTGCTCTTATGGCATTCGATTTAAAACGTTTACAAGAAGACCCTGAAGCATTAATGAAAGATAAGGAAAATCAAATGAATGATGCGGTTAAAATGCTTGATTTTGAAACGGCTGCGATTTTGCGTGATGAAATTCAAATGCTTGCCGAAAAAGCTGGAATTACGACATTTGCTGCACACGGTATTAAAAGAAAAAATAAAGATAAAGTTAAGAAAAAGAAATTCGTGGAAGAATTAGATGGAAAAGAGGGAAAATAGGTACTGTCTGTCGAATAAGGAAAATTCTTAAAAGGTTGAGCTATTGAATTATTTTTGCTAGTCTCTTTAGACACACGATGTCGTGTGTTTTCTTGTCTAAAAACAAGCGTAGTTCTTTTCAACCCTAAACTAGAAAGTGAAGATATAAATGACCCCTGAAATATTTTTTCGCCCGAATGCTGAAATTCTTATTGGCCCTCCCGGATGTGGCAAAGGAACACTTGCAAAATGTTTGGCTCGACACAAGGGTGTTGCCTTCCTCGAAATGGGAGAACTGCTTCGAGATATTGCAAAATCACCAACCAACCCACTTGCCACCGAGATCAAAAATCTCCAGCTAAAAGGAGAGTTCGTAAATGATGATTTGGTCAGTCGTGTAGCCCAAAACTTTCTTCAAAAGGCAGAGGATGATCCGGATCAAAATTATCACACAGTCGTTTTTGACGGCTTTCCTCGTTCGATGAGCCAAACTTCAATTGCACTTAAACTTCTTCGGAAATTTAAGTATGACGAGATCACGTATGTCGTAATCGATACGCCCGAGCAAACTTGCATCGAGAGGATGATGCGGTCTGAGCGTGGTCGATCGGATGACGGCTCGCACGCTATAGCTCAACGCCGTTATCGCACCTACATGGAAAAAACTCACCCCATGGTTAAGAGTCTTTGCCGCGGGGCCTCTTCTGAAGGAATTTCTATGGTTCGACTCGTCGGAACAGATATGAAGATGGACGCGCCAAGGCTGGCCGAAGCTTTACTCGGGCTTCGAAATCGAATCTGAAATCTTCTAGAAAGGAATAGAATATAGTCCCCGAGGCTGAAACGCTGAGGGGATTTTCTTTTTCTAATTAATTTGCTATTTTAATATGAGGTTACCTTCAACACCTTTCGCATTCAGCGAAAGTTCCCCCAAGCTCTTTTTCCATATGTCGCATCTATTCGCCAAATCTTCAGTTCAGGACGAAAGAAATCCAGAAAGAAGGAAACAATATCTTATTGACTGGGTTGGCTGTAAGCCAACCAATTTTGTAACTAAAATTCTTCCCGAATCTGCTATCCCTCATGCCGTTTCTCGTTATTTAGGAATCGTAACTAGAATCGGGGATGTTGTAACCACAAGTCCAAGGGCCCCAGGCTTACTTCATGAGCTTGAGATTGAAATGAATCGGCTTGATCACGACCTCGAATTACTCGGTCTACAATAGCCTTAAGGCGTCGTTCAATCCGACGCCTTTAGTTTTATATAAGAGTAAAAGCTTAATTTACCCTCCGCTAAAGGAGTTTGCATGGTTATGGGTAGACAAACGTTCACCAAAACTTTATAATAGCTTTTCTGAAACTTTAACAAACATATGTCACCAAAAGACTCGTCAAACAAAGACTTATCAAAACTGAGCAAAATAACATCCCACAATCAAGATCTGATTGTGGTTAAAGGTGCTCGTACTCATAATCTTAAAAACATTACAGTTGAGATGCCTCGAAATAAAATGATTGCTATTACAGGTCTATCCGGATCAGGAAAGTCATCATTAGCTTTCGATACAATTTTTGCTGAAGGACAACGTCGATATGTTGAATCACTTTCATCATATGCGCGCCAATTTTTGCGACAAATGCAAAAACCTGATGTTGACGAAATTTTAGGACTATCTCCTGCAATTTCAATTGATCAAAAATCAAGGTCGAATAATCCACGTTCTACAGTTGCAACGATTACAGAAATTTTTGATTACCTTCGAATTTTATATGCACGGGTTGGTAAGCCGCATTGTTTGGTGTGTGGACGAGAAATTAAAAAACTTTCGAAAGAAGAAATTTTAGAGACTATTAATAAAACTGTAAGTGAGGTAGGGAAAACAACGAGTGCTGATGCAAAAAAGGTAATGGGAGTTGAGGTTGATCAGGCTACGTTTGCAATTTACGCACCAATTGTTATAGGACGAAAGGGAGAATATTATCAAATGCTCTATGATTTACTCGGTAGAGGATTTGAAAAAGTTAGAATCGACGGAAACATTAAAAGTTTGCGAGAGCAAATTGTGCTCGATAAAAATAAGAAGCATAGCATCGACGTACTGGTTGATGAATTTTATATTTCAGAATTTAAAACAAAAGATAAAAAAGTAAAAGCAAGTTTTGCTGAACGGCTAAATGAAGCAATTGAAAAAGCCATGCAAGAAACTGAAGGACTTCTTCGAATTATCGCAGCTGAAGAAGATCATTTAATTTCTTCAAAATTCATGTGTCCATTTGATGGATTTTCATTTCCGGAAGTTGAACCTCGACTCTTCTCTTTCAACTCACCTTATGGTGCATGTCCAGAATGCAATGGTTTGGGAACACGGCATTTTTTTGGAAATGAAATGTGTTTAAAATGTAAGGGAGCACGATTACGGGACGAGTCGTTGAATGTTTTTTTAATTCAAGATTGGCAAGATAAAGATGGAAAATTAAAAAAAGATCAAAAAATTAATATAATTCAATTAGTAGATTTAAGCATAAAAGATGCCATGATCTTTTTCGAGAGTCTCACTAAAACATTAAGCGAAAATGAAAAAGAAATTTCAAAAGTTGTGGTTAAGGAAATTTTGGCCCGCCTGTCATTTATGAATGATGTAGGAATCGAATACTTATCACTTTCGCGAAAAGCATCATCACTTTCAGGAGGAGAGGCACAACGTATTCGATTGGCTTCACAGCTCGGTTCTGGCCTCGTAGGAGCGCTCTATGTGTTGGATGAGCCCACTATTGGGCTACATCAACGTGATAATGATCGCCTGATCAAAACTTTATTAAAACTTAGAGATCAGGGAAACACCATTATTGTTGTTGAACACGACGAAGATACAATTTATGCTTCTGACTATATTATTGATATTGGGCCTGGGGCAGGAGTTCATGGAGGAGAGGTAGTTGCAAGCGGATATTTAGAGGAACTTTTAACTGCTAAAACAAATCCAACTGATTCGATCACACTCGATTATTTGCGGGGCGACATAAAAATTAAAATTCCACAAACTCGACGAACTGAAAATAAAGGAATGCTGTCAATTAAAAATGGAAATATATTTAACATTAAAAATTTAAATATTGATATCCCACTTGGCCGAGTTGTTGCAGTTACCGGTGTATCAGGTTCTGGAAAATCTTCATTCATTTATGAAATTGTATATAAAAATTTGCAAGCACGATTTGATAAACGATACAGAACTGCCAAAACGTTTAATTGCGATTCCTTTACTGGTACTGAATATTTAGGACGTGCAATTCTAATTGACCAATCTCCAATCGGACGAACACCACGATCAAACCCTGCAACATATACAGGAGCATTTACTCATATTCGAGATTTATTTGCTGAAACAGTTGAAGCAAAAGCCCGAGGCTGGAAAGCAAATAGATTTTCATTTAACGTAAAAGGTGGGCGATGCGAAACATGCCAAGGAAATGGAATGATTGAAGTTGAAATGCACTTTTTACCTGCAGTGTTTGTTACCTGTGATGTATGTAATGGAAAACGCTTCATGAAAGAAACTCTTGAAGTAAAATACAAAAAGAAAAGTATTTATGACATTTTAAAAATGACTGTTGAGGAAGCTCTGGAATTTTTTAACGAAATTCCATCTATCTCTGATCGACTTCAAACTTTGATGGATGTAGGCTTAGGATATTTAGAGCTTGGACAATCTGCCACGACACTCTCTGGTGGAGAAGCACAGCGTGTGAAAATTTCGTCGGAACTGTATCGGCCACATGTTCAAAAATCAATTTATATTTTAGATGAGCCAACTGTCGGACTTCACTACGAAGATGTTAAAAAGTTAATTGAAATTATTCAAAAATTAGTTGAAAAAGGAAATACAGTTTTGGTAATTGAACACAGTATGGACGTAATTAAATCATCGGATTATGTAATTGACATTGGTCCGGAAGGTGGTGAACATGGTGGATCAATTGTGGCTAAAGGGACACCCGAGTACGTTGCAGGCGTTGCCAAAAGTTATACCGGACAATATTTAAAGAAGTTATTAAGGAAGTAAAATATTAATTTACATTAAATCTTGTAAGTCTAATTTATATTAGAAAAGGTGAGCCGGATCACATCATATTATGAGATGATCCGGCTGGGGTTACGTGTTGGGTATTTCAGGTGGGTTAGGGAGACCTAAAATAAATCGAAGGCGCTCGTGAGGAATACATTCCCTTTGGCGTCTGAGTTCAGCAGCAATCGTAGTATCAACGTACGAACCATCCAGGTTCTTCTTACGTTTAACAACAACGGTCGCCTGTTCGCGAAGCTCGTCTCGGCTCATGAGAGTAGGGTTCAAATCAGTTTGAGAGGGAATGTTACCTTAGGAATTAAAGAAACATTTCTAAGACTTAATAATACATTTTATTTTGAGTAAGTCATATTTGACACTCATGCTATAGTGTTGTTATAAATTTGAAATAGAATAATACTATTATGACAATTGAAGAATTCAAAAAGAAAACGTTAAAAAAACCCTTACCTGATTCGCCAGGTGTTTATTTTTTTAAAAAAGGAAGAGAAATTTTGTATATTGGAAAAGCAACTTCACTTAGAAGCAGAGTTCGTTCGTATTTTGCAAAAGACTTAATAAAGGTTCGATCAATGTTAATTGGCGATATGGTTTCACTTTCGAGCAATATTTCATTCGAAAAAACAAATTCTGTTTTAGAAGCTCTTATATTAGAGGCAAATTTAATTAAACAGTATCTTCCTAAATATAATACTAAAGAAAAGGATAATAAGAGTTTTAACTTCGTTATTATTACAAACGAAAATTTTCCAAAAGTAGTAACAATGCGTGGACGAAACCTTGAGCTCGAAAAAGCTGCCGATACCATAAAAATAAAATACCAATTTGGGCCTTTCATGAACGGAATGGCGCTACAACAAGCGCAAAAAATTATTCGTCGAATTTTTCCATACAGAGATACTTGTACACCACTAGTTGGGCGACCTTGTTTTAATGCTCAACTCGGGCTTTGTCCCGGAGTATGTGCTGGAACTATTTCAAAGCAAGAATATGCAAATTTCATAAAGCACATTGTTCTGTTTTTTCAGGGGAAAAAAAGGGAACTTCGAAAAGTACTTAAAAAAGAGATGAATGAATATGTGAAAGTTTTGCAATTTGAAAAAGCTCATCAAATTAAAAAACAATTATTCGCAATTGATCATATTCGTGACGTTTCGATGATGGGAGATGAATATAAAACTGAAACTGCAGCTATAAATGATGTTGATCAAGATGATCAATCAGAAGTAGTTAAGCCATTTCGAATTGAAGCTTACGATATTGCACATACATCAGGAAAAGATGTAGTTGGTGTTATGACGGTTATTGAAGACGGAATTCCAAAAAAAGCAGATTACAAAGTATTTAAAATTAAAGGAGGGTTTGGCAATAATGATATTGCAAGCTTAAAAGAAGTTGTTGAGCGACGTTTAAATCATCCCGAATGGCGATTTCCCGATGTAATGTTAATTGATGGTGGAACGGGGCAATATAATGGGATAGAAGAAGTTCTACATCAAAAGGAAATTCACATTAACGTTGATGAAGAAGCTCGGTCTATGAAATATGAAAAATCAGTGTACTTAATGTCTTTGGTTAAGAACGAAAAACACCAACCGAAGGCATTTTTAGGGCAAGAATCAATTGCTAAAAAACATAAAAAAGCGCTGCTACTTGCTAACGCTGAGGCTCATCGATTTACCTTAACTTTTCATAGAAAGTTGCGCAGTAAAAGTATGTTTGGAAAGTAGTTACATCTGTAATTAATGATAATATATTCATATGGATATTAAAGTAGGAGTTTTGCGTGGCGGCAATTCATTAAACAGAGATTTCTCACTACGAGGAGGGAGTCATCTTATTACTTTAATTGATCGTACTAAATTTAAACCCTTCGATATTGTTGTGTCACCAGACAATAAATGGTTAATTGAGGGTAAGGAAGTTGATCCACATAAATATTTAGATAAGCTTGATGTAATTTTTAATACACTTTTAGACCACAGTCATGGAAACTTGATTGAAAGTTTCAATATTCCTCATACAGGATCGTCACGATTGGCATCTGCAATTGCGCAGAACAAACTCTTAACAAAAGAGGTATTAAATACTCATAAAGTTTCTGTAAAGTTTCCAAAACATATTGAACTTATTTCTAAAGAACTTTCAAGTTCAAAAATTATTGAATTAAATGCATCTGACATTATTAAAAAAATATCATTTCCAATTATTATTAAACCGTCACATGGTGGAACTTCACTCGGAATTACCTATGCCCAAAGCTTCCATGAACTAACAGATGGAATTGCTCTTGCAATGCAACTCGCAGCCTCTGTTATCATTGAAGAATTTATAAAAGGAAAAGAAGTGAGTATGACCGTTATTGATAATTTTAGAGGTGAACCATTGTACGTAAGTTTGCCTGTTCATATTATGCCGGCAGCAGGAGATCAACACCTTCATATACATAGCAAATTTAATCAGACGTATAAAACTGATTCTCCAGGAAAGTTTTCTGAAAAAGAGAAAATGGAACTTTCGGAAATTGCAAAAGAAATTCATACATCGCTTGGATTAAAACATATTTCAATTTCTGATTTTATTCTCCACCCCAAAAAAGGGTTATATTTTATTGAAACTAACACTGTTCCATTGTTTCATAAAGACGGCGTTGTATATGAAGGAATTAAAGCCGCAGGCGGAAGTGAAAGGGAATTAATAAATCATTTGATTACGGACGCGCTCCTTGGAAGTCATCACTTGGTGTAATTATATCTATCAAACTTAAACTATATAAAAAAAGTTCTAGCTTTACAACTAGAACCTATACCTCTTTTCTGTATTTTTAAATTCAAACTAAGCAGTCAGTGCGTTTTGGAAAGAAAGTCCACCGTCGACTCGTATTTCTTGACCGACGATGTAACTTGCCTCATCAGACGCTAAGAATGCAACAACATTTGCAATTTCTCGCATCAATCCGAATCGTTTAATAGGAATTCTTTTTTTGGCAGTACGAAACTTTTCTAAACCGATTCCAATATTTGGTCCAGCATTAAGGATTGCTCCAGGTGCAACTGCATTAATAAGAACCCCTCATGATGCAAGCTCAATTGCTCGAGCGCGCATGTACGATACTGCCCAACTTTTGGATGCGTCATACGCAGCATCGCCAGGAAAAGCTAAAGCAGAATGCACCGAGGTGATGAAGATGATCTTACCGCGTTTACGAGAAACCATCTTTTTAAGAACTGTTTCAGTGACAGCACGAGTACCGTTAATATTTGTTTTGACGATACGATCGTGGTCATCTCCACAAGTAATAGCGGCATTATTAACCAAAATATCGAAACCAAAGCCTCCCAATGCAAGATCAACTTTTCTTGGGTTCGAAATATCGAGCATAATTCGCTTGGTCGCCCAGGCGCATTTTTTTAGAGATTCGAGGTCTTTGTCGACTGCCCAAACAAGCGCACCCTCCTCAATAAATTTTCTCGAAATTTCAAGCCCGATTCCATTCGCTGCTCCCGTTACTAGGGCAACTTTTCCGATAAGTCTTTTCATTTTTTACTTGAGTTGATTGTGATGTGCTGGGTTTAAAAAACAGTACAATATTTTATTGGATAGATCAATTAATAAAAAAAGACCCTCGCTACGTAAAACATAGTTCAGGTCTCATATAGCCATCTAGGCAATTGTTTTCTTTCTGCATCCCAGAGAGTATTTTCTCGAATCGTTTGGAAATTATCGTTAAGATTAACTACAACAACGACTCCGATAAAATTTGGGTGTTTCTCGTAATGATATGCAGCGCCGGATTCAGAACTTTTAACTTGAACACGTATTCGATATCCAGTGTGATCAATCATCCACGCATCGGTGGCTTCGAAAATATTTTCCTTTTCCGTAGCTAACTGCACTCTTTGTAACCAAGTGGGGTTATTGTTTCGATCACCCCATGCTTGAATAAATCTTTCTTCCGATAATTTGCCTCGACGTTTTCTGGCTTGTTTAGTTATTCTTTTTCTATTCACGCTCAAGATGTTCCTTTCTAAAGTACGGGCCCTGCATGTTTAATGCACAGGTTTAAAACACCCTATTACAATTTTATTTAAATATCAAATAAAGGAAAATTCAATTAAAAGGTTGCAAACAGCATTTCTTATTTATTGTGGACCCTACAGGACTCGAACCTGCCACCTCCTCAGTGCAAGTGAGGCGCTCTACCAGATGAGCTAAGGGCCCAAAACCACTGGAATGGCACTAATTGCTGCCGTTACTATTCCAAATGAGTTTTCATACTATACGAAAAAAAGCTCAAAATCGCAAGTATTATAAATCGATACCGTCTAATATATAGAGCGTTATTTCAAATACTGTTCAATTTTAGCCACATGCTCCTTGTATGTTTTTGAAGTATGGATATTTCTACTGCTATCATGGAAATAAAATACCTTGTCGGTCTTAATTGGATTGTACGCGGCCTCAATTGCGGCAATCCCTGGATTAGCAATTGCAGAAGGTGGAAGACCTTTATTTTTATATGTATTGTATGGAGAAACAATTTTCTTATCTTTCGGTACAACTTGTGGCCACCATCCAGCTTCATCAGTCCCTTTGGCGTACTGAAGTGTTGCGTCAAGATCTAAACTCATTCCATTAAACAATCGGTTCCAAATTATCCCAGAAATGATTTTCATATCATTTTTTCCAGCAGCTTCGCGTTGAATTAAAGATGCAATCTTAACCACTGTTTCAATATTGATTTTATTTTTTAATGAAGCGAGATGCTTGGCTGCTTCTGCTTCAGTTGGCTTTACACTTTCATCAAAATTCTTAAGCATTACATTTCTAACTTCAACACCAGATGCATCGATTGGTAAAAAGTATGTGTCAGGAAAATAAAAACCTTCAAGTTTTGCATCTAAAAACTGAGTACGGTCGGTAGGAGACCAGGCCAATACTTTTTCATAGATATTTGCCACCTCTTCCTTACGTAGTCCCTCTGGAATCCGTACATATTTCATATAAGGGTTTGCGAGGTTTTGATAGAGTTTAAGAACACCTAGTGTTCGTCCTAAAATTTCTTCCGCACGGCTTATAAAGCTTGGAAATTGACTGGCGGTAATTGAAATAGCAGGAATAATACCAATCACAAAGGCAACAATAAGAGTAATTCCAAATTTTTTCATCCCCGACATCTTTGTAGGTGTCGAAGGATGATTTTGTGGTGTACTTGAATTAGAACTCATAGAGCGTAGTATGTATATAGCCTACCGTTACCTGACCAATATGACAAGGGTTTTTAAGCAATCAAATCTGTTTTTTCCGAAATACCCCATATTTTAAAACATTGCAATTATTGTCAGATTTAGGTATGCCTTACGTCAACATATATGTCAGCCAAACCCCATAAAGATCATATTGGAAAGCTCTACGAGGAGCATTCTGACGCCATATTTCGATACATCTTTTTTAAGATTTCAGATCGAGAAAAGGCCCTTGACATCACTCACGATACTTTCGTTAAAGTCTGGGACTCAATGTCCGGCGGTACTGTCATAGATAACCACAAAGCGTATCTATATAGAACAGCCGAAAGACTTGTAATCGATTGGTATCGAAAAAAGAAGAGCTTGTCCTTAGACTCGCTTCAAGAAGATGGGTTTGATGTAGGAGTCGATTCAACTGCCGAAATGGCGGAAAAAATTGATGCTGAAGTCGTAACTGAACTCATTAAGGAATTAGAGGACGATTATAAAAACGTTATTATCCTAAGATATCTTGAAGAAATGTCCGTAAAAGATATTGCTCTTGCACTGGGTGAAAAAGAAAATACCATTTCCGTTCGTATTTACAGAGCGCTTGAAAAGTTAAGGATAATTCTTGATACGCAAGAAAAAAGGGGAATTGAAGGATCACAACGAATCAAAAAATAAATTATATGAGCAAGCAAGAAGAACATCTATATAGCCACCCACATATTCAGCACTTTATTAAGAAGGCTGAAAGTGTACGGATGACACGCCATGAAAAAAGATTGGTGTTTAATGCGATTACCCGAAAAGTTAATCTTCTTGAAAATGCTCAGAAAATTTCACAAACAAGCTTTATCTCGAAAGCTACTGAAACTTTAAATAATGCATTAGGTAAAAAAACTTTTGGTCATAATTCTCTAGTCTCTGTTTGGGGTTTTATTTCACATAATTCAAAGCGAACAGTTGCCGCTGGAGTTGTAATTATGCTTGCGCTCGCAAGTTTTGGTACCACATATGCTGCTGAAAATGCATTACCCGGCGATGTTTTATACGGGGTTAAAATTAATGTAAACGAAGAAGTAAAATCATTTGTTGCTGTAGGTGACGATGCAAAAGCTAAGGTTGCAGTTTCGCTCGCTAAAAAACGACTAGAAGAGGCAGAAGCCCTTTCAGCCACTGGAAAATTAAATGCGAATACTCAATCTATAATTAAAGACAATTTTAAAAAACACACTGAAACGATTAAGCAAAAAGTTAATTCATTAAAAGTTCAGAAAAACAACGACGCCATTGACGATGTTGTTTCTAGTCTGGCTTCAGGAATTAAAGCTCATGAAAGCATCCTAACCTCTATTAAAAGTAGTACAAACAAAGATACAGGAGAGCAAATTGACCAACTTATTGATTCTGTAAAAAATGATGTAACGGAAAACATTATTCCATCTATTTCAAATGATAATCATAGTGATCTAGTTGTTAATGAAGTAGACGTTAAAAATTTAGAGGATTCAAAAAAAGATCTAACAAGTAAAACTGGTACAACAACTGTAAGCACTACTCTAAATGATTCTAAGTCGACTACTACTTTAATCGGAATAAATGCTACTTCAACTTCAGTGCCTACTAGTTCTGATGTAAATACAACGTCTGTTACAGTACCCGGTAATTCAGTGATTGTTGATTTCGTTTCTAACGAATCAAAGAAAACTAATTCAGATTTAAATTTAAAAAATGTAGCAAATAGTACAACAACGAATAATAATGTTGATATTTTGCTCGATGCTATTTCAAATGGAGCAACTACAACAAAGAGTACCAGCACAATTTCGATTGAAAATCAAAAAAATTCAAATGTTAATAAAATAAAACAGGATTTAAAAACTATAACAACAATTAGTTCACAAAAATCAAATATTTCACAAGGAGAACTTGAAGTTAAACAAAAAGCTGTACTAAGTATTATTACCGACGTAAAAATTTCAACAAACGAAGCATCTTTAAGTGGAGATCAATCACTTCTTACTCAAAATGCAGAAGAGAAACTTAAGCAAGCCCAAGTAAAAATTAACGAGGCAAAAGACTTTCTTAATAAAAAAATGTATAGAGAAGCCCTTGAATCATTTGCTCAAGCTAAGTCACTAGCACTCGAGGCACAGACATTTGCTCAAGTTCATTCTGACGCTCCAAGCGAAGTTATTAATTTGCTTAAAGCTAAATAGTCTCATAAAATTAGTTGATGTCAGAATCAGATACAACAGCAATTGTTAAAAAAGACGATCATACCACGATCGTTCTTTTCGGTATTACCGGAGATCTTTCAAAGAAGAAATTACTGCCAGCCCTTCAAAAATTAGCAGAATATAAAAATTTCTCTGTAATTGGAGTAGGGAGAAGTCATTTAAGTGCAGAAGAACAAGAGTTTTTATTTGGTAACTTACGAAAGATAATTGAAGGAAAAAATAATGGAGCCCATATTACTTATGTATTTGGAGGTTACGAATCAGATGAATTATATATAGAGGTATTAAATAAAATTCCTCAGAATGAAACCTACTGCGTATATACATCACTTCCACCATTTAGTTATAAGGGGGCATTGAATGGTTATGCAAAACAGAACGATGAAACTAAAGCTCGTGGAACATTTTATTTTGAAAAACCTTTTGGATTAAGTGGAGAAGAAGCCAATACTTTATTTAAAATAGCGCACGATGGAAATCTTAAAATTCTATCGATAGATCACTATAAAGCTAAATTTGCTAGCTTAATTTTGGATAAATTAGCTGATACTAATTCAGATACTTTATCAAATATTTCGGATCAAAAAATTATTTTTGAAATCAATATTATCGAAAAAACCGACGCCTCGGCCCGCGGTGCATTTTATGATGCGACGGGGGCGTTAAGAGATGTATTTCAGAACCATATGCTACAAGTAATTAATAAAGCTTGTAGGGCTTTTTCAATTCTTAACACGGCATTACATGAACAGTGCTTTACTGAATATGTTTCCAATAAACTAAAAGGCAACCAATCTTCAGAAATTAAAATAGGGAAAGTTATTCGAGCCCAATATCAAGAATATGTAAACACTAAAGGCGTTGCGAGCGATTCTCAAACAGAAACGTTCTTTTCTTTCTCAATTATGTTATTTGAACAATTTGAATTCGTCTTTACATCAGGAAAAGCTTTCAATTACGGGGAGTCAGATTTAAAAGTATTCGTTGACGATGCAGAAAGAAAAGAATTAGTGTTTGAAGGAATATTTTCTGGAAATGAAGACATTAGAAGCTCAATTGATAATCTAAATACAGAACTTGAACTTAAAAAAAGCACTGTAGAAAAAAGAGATGCATATGAAGTGATATTTTCATCAATTTTAGATAAAGAAAAGGATGTTTTTGTATCTAATCAAGAGATTAAAGATTCCTGGGTAATTACAGAATTTATACAAAATGAACTTCTTAAAACACCTCTATTAACATACCCTCAGGGCTCTGATACAGTACTTACATGATAAAAGAATTTTTAATGCGACAAATGCTGAAGCGACAGTTAAAAGATATGCCGCAGGATCAACAGGAGCAACTTATTGAAATGGTTACGAAGAATCCTGATTTTTTCCAAAAAATTGCACTTGAAATTCAAGAAAAAACTAATGGGGGAATGGATCAGATGGCAGCTACCATGGCAGTAATGAAAAATCACCAAAGCGAACTTCAAGGTTTAATGAAGAAAGATAAATAAATTTTAATAGTTTTCGAATAATTTAATAATCGTTATGAAATCTAAGAAAATCTTTATCTTCGTGGGCCATCCATCAAAAACAAATCCTTTTTGTGAACTTTTAGCTGATTCATATAAAAGGGGGGCTGAGGAAAGTGGACATGAAGTGCGAATGACAAAACTCGCAGATATGGAGTTCGATCCAATTCTTCACGAGGGGTATAAAATGCGCCAAGCATATGAACCTGATTTAATTAAATTTCAAGAGGATGTAAGGTGGGCAGAACATATTTTTTTAATTCACCCAACTTGGTGGTATAACATTCCCGCATTACTTAAAGGATTGATTGATCGCGTATGGATGCCAGGATTTGGATATAAATTCGGAAAATCTGGTTTAACTTGGAAAAAATTATTGAAAGGACGAACTGCACGACTAGTTGCAACAACAGCATCACCATGGTTTGTTGGACCCTTGCTTTTTACAGACCCTACAACTTTAATTGGACGAAACATTTTTTGGTTTTCTGGAATTAGAACTCGAGTAAAGCGAATCGGGCGAGCAGAAAAGATGAGTGAAGCAAAACGAAATAAATGGAAAGCTAAAATGTATCGACTTGGTTTGGGAGCAAAATAGATTTCTAGTAAGTCCATTTGAATAAGAAAACCGCCGCCTGGTGAGGGCGACGGTGTGATAAAACATTCCGTTAGCTAAATGTTGCGGTCCCGCTTCTGAGTTGAGAGTTGTAGTAGGCGTTAAAATCGTAGTTTCCTTCACGTTTCTGTCCATTGTACATGAAGTAGCCCCTGATGATGAACTTCATTCGACTACCGTCTTCATACTCAAGTCGTTGAATATTGACGTGAACAATGCTTGATTCATGGTCGAAACCCAATTCCTTTAGTTTTTCGAGTTTATCAGGATCGACCGAATCCAAAGTGAAGCTGACCTTCATCACAAACTTGGGTAGGCTACCGAACGCATAGAGCATCTCCTCACGTGAGGGTCCATTGAGGACGCCGACATAAACTGGAGGCATTGCAGATTTTTGAGCAGTTTGCATTTTTCAATTTCTAAACGAACAGCTTGTCAGTTGATGGACAAACACAACATCCTGATCAAAAGTCTTTCGACTTCAGACGACGCACCATACGATGCGGATTACTATTAGTTTAATAACATTAATAAATATATATGTCAATAGTACACAGATACCTATAATTTAGCTTGAATAAAAGCCCAAAACGGGCGATAGTCTATATAACTAGCTAAAATACTAAACAAAACATATGTCACTTACCATCGGAATCGTAGGCCTCCCTAACGTCGGAAAATCAACTCTATTTAATGCACTCACTAAAAAGAGTGTGTTGGCTGCAAACTACCCATTTGCCACTATAGATCCATCTGTCGGTGTTGTAACTGTTCCCGATGAGCGTATTAATCAACTTGCTCTATTTTCAAGTAGTGAAAAAACAATTCCAGCATATGTTGAATTCGTTGATATTGCCGGGCTCGTAAAAGGAGCATCGCAAGGAGAAGGATTAGGAAATAAATTTCTTTCGCATATTCGTGAAGTAGATGCAATCTTACAAGTGGTGCGGATTTTTGAAGATGGATCAATAATTCACGTGAATAATAAAATTGATCCGAAAGGCGACATAGAAACAATCAACCTTGAACTTGCTATTGCAGATAAGGACACTGTTGATAAACGATTAAGTAATTTACAAAGAGAAACCAAAAAAGGAGATAAAGCTGCAATTGCTGAATGTGCTGCACTTGAAAAAATAAAAGCGTTGCTTGATCGAGGAGAGCTTGCTCAAAAAGCAGAACTTACCGAAGAAGAACAAAAATTAGTTCAGAGTGTTCATTTACTCACAATGAAACCAATTTTGTACGCACTTAATAAAAAATCCGGGGGAACTAATTTGGATGAGGCGAAAGATGGAGTAAGTGATGCTCGTTTTGCAGAGCTCTTGGAATTTATTAAAAATGAAAAGGCTAGGTATGTAATTATTGATGCAAAAATTGAGGACGAACTAAAAGATATGAGTGGGGAAGACAAAACTGTATTTAGAGATGATTTAGGAATGAAAGATGATGGAATTAATGCACTCATTACTGAAGGATACAATTTACTCGGCCTCATGACTTATTTTACAACAGGCCCAATGGAAACAAGAGCGTGGACAATTAAAAAGAATTCAACCGCTCCTATTGCGGGAATGGCAATTCACACAGATTTTAAAGATAAATTTATTCGAGCAGAAGTTGTTAATTGGAAAGCGTTACTAGACGCTGGAACTTTTGGAAAGGCGAGGGAAGCCGGATTAGTTCGAACTGAAGGAAAAGAATATATTGTTAAGGACGGAGACGTGATTGAGTTTAAGGTATAAAACACCCTGTGGATAACTCTAGAAAAACCAAGTTACTAAAGCTGTTTGACTTAGTTTATAAATAATGTTAAACATAAGACAACAAATTTAAGCTTTTAGCAATAAAATAGTAAATAAGCCATTAAACATATGAATCCACTAGGTTTTAAGCCAAAACAAGTCACAAAACGCCTCCTCTCGTCTCTTCAAGAACGAGCTCGTAACGTTCTTATTAAACGATATGGCTTAGATACTAACGGAGATCAACTCACTCTTGAAGCTATTGGCTCACTTTATACAATTACAAGAGAGCGTGTTCGGCAAATTGAGAACACAGCCATCGCTACTATTCGAAAATCAGATGCATATAAAGATGAAAAGGTTGTATTTGCTGAACTTGAAGCACTTTTAAAAACTCTTGGCGGAATTGTTGCTGAAGATGATTTACTTACGCATGTTTCTAAAGATCCGGTAATCCAAAATCATGTAAACTTTTTGCTTGTAATTGGTGATGCATTTAAACGAAATAAAGAAGACGAACATTTTAAACATCGATGGTATGTAGACTTTGAAGTAAGTAAAAAAGTTCACGAATCACTTAAAAAACTATACGAAGGAATGAGTGATGATGATCTATTAACTGAGAGTGATTTAATTAAGCAATTTTTAATTCACCTTGAAGATGTTGCTGATCATTATAAAAATGAAGCGATTTTAAAACGATGGCTTGCCATTTCTAAAAAAGTTTCAAAAAATCCACTCGGCGAATGGGGTAAATCACAATCTCCAAATGTTAAAACAAAAGGAATTCGAGACTACGCCTTTTTAGCAATGCGAAAACACGGATCTCCTATTCACTTTAAGGATATCGCAAAGGCAATTGAAACTCTTTTTAAAACAAAAGCTCATGTAGCAACAACTCATAATGAATTAATTAAAGACAAGCGATTTGTACTTGTAGGACGGGGATTATACGCACTTTCAGAATGGGGATATTTAAGTGGTGTTGTTAAAGATGTAATTAAAAAAGTACTTGAAAAATACGGC
>JBBRPW010000006.1:0-28389 GCA_038227435.1 Minisyncoccia bacterium
CGAAAGCAGAGTTTTTAGAAGTTCCTATTAAAGTATTAGGAAATGAAGAAATCCCTTTTGAAATTTTAAACTATATTCCCGAGGAATCTGCAGAGCATTATAAATTTGTTCCACTCGGAGTGCGAAGTGGAGTACTTGAAGTTGGCCTTGTTGAGCCAGATAATATTGAAGCACGTGACGCGCTTAACTTTATTTCTTCAAAAATAAATTTATCGTACAAGATGTTTTTGATCACTGAAGAAGATTTACAAAAGGTACTTCAGATGTATAAAGGTTTGTCTGGTGAAGTAACTAAAGCCCTCGATGATTTAGACTCTCAATTTAGTGATGAAGACGTAGACATTATTAAACCAACCTCTAATAAACCCGGAGTACCAGGAAGACCAGGACAATTTGGTATACAAGCTCAAGAAACAACCATTATTGAAGATGCGCCTGTTACAAAAATTGTAGCTACTATTTTACGATATGCCATTGATGGAAATGCGTCCGACGTTCACATTGAGCACGTGCGAGATAAAGTACGAGTCCGATTTAGAGTGGACGGTGTTCTCCAAACAAGTTTAGAGCTTCCATCAAAAGTGCACAGTGCTGTTGTTGCGCGTATTAAAATTTTGTCAGATATGAAGCTTGATGAAAAACGAAAGCCGCAAGACGGACGTTTTACAGCTCGTATTGAAGGAAGAAAAGTTGATTTCCGTGTATCTACATTTCCTGCATATTATGGAGAGAAAATTGTAATGCGAATTTTGGATCAAGAAAGAGGAGTGCAAAAATTAGATGATATGGGTATTTCTCCTCGAAATTTAGCGTTAATTAAGGAAGCGATTACAAAACCTTACGGACTAATTTTAATTACAGGTCCTACAGGATCTGGAAAAAGTACAACACTTTATTCAATGTTGAACGAACTCGACCGAGAGGGAATGAATGTGTTATCACTTGAAGACCCTGTTGAATACAACATCGATGGAGTTTCTCAATCGCAAGTACATCCTGAAATTGGGTACACTTTTGCAACAGGACTTCGAACTACTCTCCGACAAGACCCAGACGTAATCATGGTGGGGGAGATTCGAGATAAAGAAACGGCACAGCTCGCCGTACAAGCTGCGCTTACGGGCCACCTTGTGCTTTCAACACTTCACACCAATACATCTATTGGTGCAATTCCTCGTCTTATCGACATGGGAGTAGATCCTTACCTAATTGCACCGACTCTTATTTTAACAATGGCTCAACGATTGGTGGCAAAAATTTGCCCAGGAACTGGAAAACCTCGTAAAATTGAAGGATCTCTTAAAATGCTTATCGACAAAGAATTTCAAGGTATTCCCGCAGAATTTAGAAAAGAAATTCCTCCGATGGATGAGGTACTTGAAATTCAACCCACTGACGAATGTCCTAAAGGGGTTCGTGGACGTGCTGCGGTATTTGAAGTATTTCATATGAATAAAGATTTAGAAGCTATGATTTTGAAGAGTCCAAACGAAACAGACCTATTCCCCGTGGCTAGAAAGCAGGGAATGTTTACGATGAAAGAAGACGCATACATGAAAGCGTTAAGAAAAGAAATTCCACTTGAAGAGGTGAATAAATTATAAACTCTGTTATACTTTAGTTATTAATTACATATATGGATGCACCTGATACACAACCTGTGAGCACTGAGCAAAATGGAGCAACTCCCAGCTCTAATTCAAATACATACAAGATTCTTTTAGTAGATGATGATCGTTTTTTACTCGATATGTATGCCTTTAAGTTTAAAAAGAATGGACATACTATTTTTTCAGCAGGGGATGGAGAAGAAGCATTGAAAAAAATCAAAGAAGGGTTGGAAGTTGATGCAGTACTAATGGATGTAATTATGCCAGGGATGGATGGAATTGGATTGCTTGAAGAAATTCGAAAAGATAAATTACTTCCTAATGCTGAAATTATCATGTTAACGAATCAGGGGCAGCCGCAAGACATTGAACGCGCACAAGCACTCGGAATCTCAGGATATATTATTAAGGCAACCACCATTCCTTCAGAAGTTGTTGCAGAGACAATGAAAATTTTACAGAAAAAGCAAAAATAAACTATAATGGTAGGTAAGAAAGAAATAAGAATTTAAAGTCGGTAGTCGGTAAAAATTACACACAAGTTAACGGTTCTTTAAACACTGAAAATGGATACAAATATACAAAAACAAAGTGGATCTCAAAATATTGCAGCTGATATTGCGCTCAATTCTTCAACATATCAAAAGGAATTAATCGATCTAATTGAAACGGTAGTTAATCAAGGCGCATCTGATTTACACTTATCCGAGGGGCGACATCCAACAATTCGAGTTTCCGGAAGCCTTATTCCGCTTGCTAAAAAAACACCCCTTACCAAAGAAGATACGATTGGAATACTTGCTCAAATGACAAAGCCCGGAGACTTGGAATTGTTTATGAAAAATCGGGAACTTGATTTTTCATTCGGCTATTTAGATAAGGTTCGTTTTCGAGGTAATGCATACTATCAACAAGGACAAGTGGGAATTGCCCTTCGATTAATTCCAAAAGTAATTAAATCGCTTGATGAATTAGGCTTGCCATCAATTTTAGAAACATTTGCACAAAAGAAACAAGGATTCTTTTTAGTGGTAGGTCCTGTTGGACAAGGAAAAAGTACAACACTAGCTTCGATGATTGAGATTATTAATCGATCAAGAGCAGAACATATTGTAACTGTAGAGGATCCGATTGAATATATTTACGAACAAAAAAAATCAATTATTGATCAACGAGAAGTACGATTCGATACAGACTCATTTGAAAATGCGCTGGTAAGTGTGCTCCGTCAAGACGTAAACGTTATTTTGCTTGGTGAGATGCGGGGACACGAAACAATGGCGGCGGCTGTAACTGCGGCTGAAACAGGACACTTAGTGTTTTCAACACTCCATACTAATAATGCTGCTCAAACAATCGATCGAATTATCGATTCATTTCCCCCAGGACAACAAGATCAAATTCGAGTACAGCTCGCAGGAAGCTTAATCGGTGTATTTTCACAACGGTTGTTACCTCGAATTTCAGGAGGATTAATTCCGGCCTACGAACTTCTAATTGTAAATAATGCCGTATCAAACTTAATTCGAGAAAAACGAAGTCATGAAATTAATACAGTAATTGAAACTGGTGCAGAATCAGGAATGATTGATATGAATCGAATGATCGCCGATCTTGTAAGACGTGGAGAAATTACAATTGAAACCGCATACCTTCATTCATCAAATCCAAAAGTACTTGAAAAACTTCTGTAATTTTTACTGCTCTTACCACTTTTCTAAATTGTATTGGCGTGAGAGAATAAAATATAACTATGCTATTTAATTATAAAGCAATTGATACAGACGGATCAGAGAAAACAGGATCAATTGACGCTGTTAATGTTGACGTTGCAATTAACTCGCTCCAACATCGAAATTTAATTATTTCATCGATTAAATCAGCAGAAGCTGATAGCGCACTTTTAAATTTCAACCTTACTTTTTTTGATAGTGTTTCAAATAAAGAAATTGTTATTTTGTCGCGTCAGATGGCAACGCTTTTTACAGCGCAGGTTTCTGCTCTCCGAATTTTTAGATTGTTAGGCGCAGAAAATGAAAGCCGACTGTTGCGGGTAACATTGGCAAATATCGCCGATGATTTACAGGGAGGACTTTCAATTTCAAAATCACTTGCAAAATACCCAAAAGTGTTTTCTCCATTCTATGTGAACATGGTGAAATCAGGAGAGGAATCCGGACGTCTCGATCAAACCTTTACATATCTTGCAGATTACCTTGATCGAAACTATGCAGTAAGCTCAAAGGCTAAAAATGCCCTTATTTATCCTGCTTTCGTGGTGTTTACGTTTATGGCTGTAATGGTACTTATGCTTACTTTGGTTATCCCTAAAATTAGTGCAATTTTGACCGACTCAGGTCAAAAAGTGCCCTTGTACACTGCTTTTGTAATCGGAATGAGCAATTTGCTTGTAAACTATGGTTTATATGTTCTAGGTTTAATTATTGTGGCTTTAGTCTTTGTATTTCGATATTCAAAAACAAAAAGCGGATCAGATCGTTTATCTGAAATTAAACTATCGATTCCATATGTTGGATCACTTTTTAAAAAATTATACTTGTCACGAATTGCCGATAACATGAACACCATGCTCCAAAGTGGAATTCCAATGGTTCGGGTAATCGAGCTTACTTCTGACGTAGTAGATAATAAAATTTATGAAAATCTATTAGGAGATGTATTAAATGCTGTTAAGGGTGGAACTGCGGTGTCAGAGGCCATGGCAAAGCATAATAAATATATTCCTGGAATTATGACTCAAATGATGAAAATTGGAGAAGAAACGGGGGAATTGGGATCTATTTTAGATACACTCGCAAAGTTCTATCAACGTGAGGTGGTAAATGCGGTAGACACTTTAGTTGATTTGATTGAACCTATTATGATTGTGGCGCTTGGGCTTGGAGTAGGATTCCTGCTCGCATCCGTGCTTATTCCGATCTATAACATCACTTCATCTATCTAGTTGTCCACACTCTCTCTATAAGAAGCCATGTTTCTAAGCTATAATTAAACACAGATGGATGAGAGTTTTCTCTATCATCATTATTATTAAGTATTTATTCATACAAATGACAAAATTTAACAAAGGTTTCACCCTTATCGAACTTCTCGTGGTGATCGCTATCATCGGTATTCTTTCATCGGTGGTACTGGCTTCACTTAACACAGCTCGAGCTAAAGGTGCAGACGCAGCTGTAAAATCAGCTATGGCAAGCTTCCGTTCTCAAGCAGCGCTTTATTACGATACAGCTGCACAAAGTTATGGAACAGGGTATGGACCTGGTGCATGTGTGAGTGCAACAAATGTTACTGTATTCGGTACAACTTCATCAGCATCAATCGTTACAAACATCAACAGTAATGCTGGATCAGCATCACAGTGTATGTCAATAGCGGCTACAGGTTTCATTATGATTACACCACTTAAAGGAGGAGGAAACTGGTGTGTTGATGCAAACAATGCGGTTGCAACATCAGCTGCTACTATCGCTGCTGGAGCAACATACATGGCTTGTCAGTAATCATTATCAAACAGCTTTGCACAAAAGAAACCGCCAGATGGCGGTTTTTTTATTTTCAAATTTATGAATAGAATTCACAGCTTATGCACATACAAATGAAAAAATGCGTGATAATATAGAAGTACTAATTTTTATTCCTAGAACCTAAAGTAATTTTCATCTTTTATGACTCATGTAAATAATAACAAAGGTTTCACCCTTATCGAACTTCTCGTGGTGATCGCTATCATCGGTATTCTTTCATCGGTGGTACTTTCCAATCTTACAACTGCAAGAAGTAAAGGAAATGATGCTGCGATTAAAGCCCAGTTTGCTCAAATGAGAACTTCGGCAGAAATTTATTATTCAAACTATGGAACTTATGGAGGGACAACTACTGCTTCTGGGTTTACACCTGTTGTGAGTTCATCAACATGCCTGGCATTAGGAACTGTGTTTAATTCAACTGATGGTATTGGACGCCTGACAATAAATGCAGAAGCTAATAGTGATTTTTCACCAACATGGGTATCAACATGTGCTCTAGGAAATAAAAATAATGATAGTTGGGCAATCTCGACGCCTTTAAAAAGTGGAGTTTCTTGGTGTGTAGACTCAACAGGCGCGTCTCGTGCTGGAACATCAACCGGTGGTTTTACATCTCCCGCAATTTGCAGTTAGTTTTCTTAGAGCTCACAAAGAATTAACAGATTAGCGTTTGGTAAATTATTTTTTATTGCGGTACAATATACATATGAAATTTTCCTCACAATTGCAAAATGGCAGACAAAATAAAGCCTTTACTCTTATTGAACTTCTCGTTTCTATTGCCATCATTGCACTTTTAACAAGTATTGTATTTGCATCACTTAGTTCGGCGCGGGCTAGATCGCGCGACGGAAAAAGAATTTCTGATATTAAACAAATTCAACTTGGTCTTGAGAATTATTTTGACGTATGTAAACAATATCCAGCTGATTTTGCAGTACTAACTTCCGGCGGAACATGTGTTGGAGGAAGCGGAACGTTTAGTGCTATCCTCCCTTCAATGCCCAAAGATCCGAAAAATAACAATCTTTACGCATACAACTGTCCATCTCCATATAACGCTTTCAGTCTTCAAGCTCAATTAGAACAGTATAATAACGTCTTAGAATCGGATGCTAATACCACAAACACTGGGCAACTTCTTTACGACATATCCGGTCAATAAATAATGTACATAATATGGAAACACTTTTAGGATTATTTGTTCTTTTATTCGGAATCATTATTGGAAGTTTTTTAAATGTGGTTGCTTTACGTTTTAATACGGGGCGTTCAATTAATGGTAGATCATTTTGCTTTACCTGCAGTACAAATTTAAAATGGTTTGAACTCATTCCAGTACTTAGCTACGTAATTCAACACGGTAAATGTAATCATTGTAGTGCAAAAATATCTCCTCAATATCCTATTGTTGAATTTGTAACAGGAATATTGTTTGTTCTTATTGCATATATTGAAACACAAAACTTTTCTTTTCTTACACAATATTCACTTCTCTCTACATTTTTCTATTGGCTCGTTGCCTGCATATTAATAGTAATAAGTGTTTACGATATAAAGCATAAAATTATTCCAGATTCACTTTCATATAGCTTCGCAGTAATAGCACTGCTTCGCCTCATTCTTTTATATGGATCAACACTTCTTAGTACACACGCTATTTATTTATTAGCAGGTCCAATATTGTTTTTACCATTTTGTTTTCTGTGGCTCGTTTCTAAAGGAACTTGGATGGGTTTGGGGGATGCAAAATTAGCACTCGGCATCGGTTGGTTACTTGGAATAGTATACGGGCTTTCTGCCCTGGCATTAGCCTTTTGGATAGGAACAGGAGTGATGGTACTTGTTCTTATTTATCAACATCTTATGCATCATATAAAACGCCGAGCGCGTCTTAAAGTTCGAAAAGATGGAGAAGTACCACTTACATTTAAAAGTGAAATTCCATTCGCTCCATTTTTAATTATCGGAACCTTAATTGTATACATGTTTAATTTCGATGTTTTAAATATCGGCGCATTTATGAGTATGATTCAATAAAAAATAATGTAGTTCAAATAAAATAAATAAAAAAGTGAAACGGACATTTACAAAACTAAGTAGGAGATTGAATAAAAATAGTCAGGGAGGATTTTCTTTGGCTGAACTTGTGGTGGTTGTAGCCATTTTTATTATGATTACCAGTGCAATTCTTATTCGTCAAAATACATTCTCAAGCGACATCTCACTTACTAACTTAGCTTATCAAATTGGTTTATCAATTCGGCAGGCACAAGTATATGGGCTTAGTGTGCGAGGTACACAGATAGATTCCTCAAACACTTCATTTAATGCTGCGTATGGAATTAACTTCAATGCAGCAAATAAAACAACATATATATTTTACGGAGATCTCGACACTGATGGTTTATATGTTGCTGAAAATGATAAAGCAATTTCTAATAATATTTTAGCAAAAGGAGACACCATTCAAAACGCTTGTATTGTTGGTTCAAAAGAACCCCTAACTTGCTTTACTGGGTATAGCGGTGTAGGAGGAAATTTAGCCCAACAAATTTCTGGAGGTCTGGACTCGATTGATATTACGTTTAAACGACCAAACCCCGACGCAATTATAAATGGAACCTCACTAACTAACGGACCAACTTCAGGAGCCACTCGAGCATACATTTCTGTTCAATCTGCTAATAAAACAAAAATAAAATGCATTAACATTTATGCTACTGGGCAAATTTCCGTAATTGATCCTGTTCAAACAGATTATTGGGGAGTGATTTGTCAGTAATTAATAATAAGTTTCGATACGTAAGATTTATTTATGGTTACGCATTGTTCTTTAAATGATATGATAAAAGAAAATATTATTGCGATATGAAATATACTTTTTTTAAAAATAAAGCGAATATTAAAAAAATGAATTCACCACAAAGTGGATTTACTCTCATTGAGCTCATGGTTGCCACAACAATTTTTATCATTGTGATGGTGGTAGCGGTTGGATCAATTTTAAGCATTGTTGATGCAAATAGAAAATCACAAGCCTTAAATTCGGTGATTAACAACCTTAACTTTGCAGTTGAAAGTATGACAAGAGATATTAGAACTGGAAAAGATTATTCTGTATCAACTACGGTTGTTAGAAATGATACCATCACCTTTAGTAATTCAGCAGGGCAAACTGTTGTGTATTCAATTGCAAACCAAGCTGGTTCAGAAAGTGATTTTGTAATTAGAAAAACTCCTCCCGGGGGAGTAGCCCAAGATTTTACTTCTCCTGAAGTAAAAATTACTTCACTCGGCTTCACTTTAACTGGGGCAGGTTCTGGGGACGGTCAGCCTAAAGTGCTCATTCTAATTAAGGGATATGCGGGGATAAAGCAAAAAATTAGGTCGTATTTTACAATTCAAACACTGGTTTCTCAGCGATTGCTTGATAATAGTTAAACATTTTTATGAACTTCTATATCCACTTTCAAAAAAATAAAAATATAAAAAAGCTTGTTTTTTCAAAATCAGGATTTACCTTGGTTGAAACTCTCGTTGCTATTTCTATTCTACTTCTGGCAATTTTAGGACCACTTTCAATTGCAACAAAGGGAGTAAGCACGTCACTTGTTGCCCGTGACCAGGTAACTGCATTTTATTTGGCACAGGAAGCAATAGAGCATTTAAAAAATATGCGAGACACATATGCGATCAGTGGCCTCGCTTGGTCGGGGTTCGTAACTGCAGTAAACGGCTGTAAAACTACGAAAGGTTGTTCTATTGACGCACTTCAAACAGGACAGTCATCAATAGCTACTTGTAGCAATTTCAATCCTTGTAGTGCTTTGTATATTGACGACAATGGTAGATATACACAGCAACAATTTACAACTTCATCTCCTTTCACCCGAAAAGTTGTAATTGAGGATACTGGAAATAGTAATGAAATGCGCGTTGTAGTAACTCTTTCATGGCAAACGGCGGGCCAGAACAAAACATTTAGCATTCAAGAGAATTTATATAATATTTACTAAAATTTTATGAACACTCTGAAGCAAATAAAAATATATATTAAAAACCTTAGCAAAAAAAATGCTGGCTTTACCTTGCTTTTCGCGGCTCTTGTTACAAGTTTGCTTTTATCTGTAGGGTTAGCAATTTTTAACATTACACTTCAACAATTTTTACTTGCATCATCTGGTCGTGAATCACAATTTGCTTTTTATGCAGCGGACTCAGGGGTAGAATGTGGACTTTATTTTGATAAAAAAGGAATTGATTTTGTTTCTCCTCAAGCCCCATTTTATTTTCCTGATGGTGACTCGGCCCATGCACCTGGACCAACAATTACTTGTAATGGAATAGTTTCCGCAGCTCCCCAAGTTCTTTTAAGTAGTAATCCATATAAAACAAAATACGACATCAACCTCGGTTCTCCAGCAGCTTGCGATCCTACCAAACCAAGTTTTTCTATTGTAGTTACTAAATCAATACAATCCTCTTCTACGGCTACAACTATAGAGTCTAGGGGTTATAATACATGCGATACTACAAACTTGCGCAGAGTGGAGCGAGGGCTTAAAGTTAATTATTAATGAAACGTGAGAAGTCTTCTAATATCGATCAAATCGACCCAAAAATAATTGAGCGTTTAAATAAGCTCAAAACCTCAATCGAACACCATCGATATAATTATCACGTACTTGATAAAGAGGAAATTTCAGAAGCCGCCCTCGACTCGCTCAAAAAAGAGTTAGTAGATATAGAAACTACCTATCCACAATTAATTACTTCCGATTCGCCATCACAACGTGTGGCGGGGGCCCCTCTTCCATATTTTGAAAAAGTAATTCATAAGGTAACACAGTGGTCTTTTAACGATGCCTTTAGTGAAGCTGATATTCGTGCATTCGATGAACGCGTTAAAAAGAATTTAAAGGCCGCAGGTTTTAATGGTTCTGAAAATAAAAAAGAAAAAGAAAATAAAAAAGATTTAGAGGTTGATTATGTATGTGAATTAAAAATTGATGGCCTTAAAATTGTTTTTGAATACGTCGATGGGAAATTAGTAACTGCCGCAACAAGAGGTGATGGAAAAGTAGGAGAGAATGTGACGGTTAATATTCGAACAATTGAATCTGTTCCTCTTGTTTTAAATAAACCCGTTAATATTATTTTTGAAGGTGAAGCCTATATGGGAATAAAGCAGTTTGATGCAATTAATAAAGAGCAAAAGAAATTAGGAGAACCACTTTATGCCAACCCGCGAAATGTAACTGCAGGAAGCATTCGTCAGCTCGATCCTAAAATGGTGGCATCTCGAAAATTAAATACATTTATTTATGATATTGCTCAATTTACTAAAAATGAAAAAGGTGAGGTTAGAAAAGATATTGATGGATTCACTCCTGACAATCAATTAGATGAATTAAAAAAGATTGAAGAACTTGGCATGCGAGTAAATAAACATCCAAAACTTTGTAAAAATATTGATGATGTAATTGCATATTGGAAAGAATGGCAGGTCAAATCTAAAAAAGAAGACTATTTAATTGACGGGGTAGTGGTGAAAGTAAATAGTAGAAAATATCAAGATGCGCTTGGCTATACGGGTAAGGCACCTCGATTTGGGATTGCATTTAAATTTGCTGCCGAACAAGTTACTACGATTCTCGAGGATATTATTTTACAAATTGGTCGAACTGGTGTTGTAACTCCTGTTGCCCATTTAAAACCAGTGTTAGTAGCGGGTTCAACAGTGTCTCGTGCAACACTTCATAATGAAGACGAAATTCGTAGGCTCGATGTTCGAATTGGAGATACGGTGATTCTTCAAAAAGCTGGAGATGTTATCCCTGACATCGTACAAGTATTAAAAGAGTTTCGAACCGGAAAAGAAAAAGTATATACATTTCCAACACATCATTCGGATTGCGGAGGTGATGGAAGAATTGAACGAATTCCCGGACAAGCTGCATGGAGGTGTGTTGTACTTGATTCAGATGCGCTCTCAAAACGAAAGATGTATCACTTTGTAAGTAAAAAAGCATTCGATATGGATGGTTGTGGGCCAAAGGTAATTGATCAATTGCTCGATGCGGGATTAATTCATGATGCTGCAGATTTATTTACACTTCAAAAAGGAGATTTGCTTGCCCTTCCAAGATTCGGAGAGAAGTCGGTTGATAATTTACTTGAATCAGTTAAAAAAGCTAAAACAGTTTCGCTCGCTCGTTTAATTATTTCCCTTTCAATTCCTCAAGTAGGTGAAGAAACGGCATACGATTTAGAAAAATATTTTGGAAAGTTGAAAGAAATTAAAAAAGCTACGATTGAAGAACTACAAGGAATTAATGGAGTGGGTGATGTGGTCGCTGTTCAAATTTTTGAGTGGTTTAGATCTTTAAACAATATTCAATATTTAGAAAAGTTATTAAAAGAAATTAAGGTTGAAGAAAAAAACCCAATTAAATTTGACGATAAGAAAGATGGAGTTGTTAAGGTAGAAAAACTTTCAGGACTTACATTTGTAATCACAGGTTCGCTTTCAAAGTTTGATCGCGACGAAGCCAAAGAAAAAATTCGAACACTCGGCGGAAGTACTTCTGATTCAATCTCTAAAAAAACTAGTTATTTAGTAGCAGGTGAAAATGCTGGTTCGAAATTAGATAAAGCTGAGGGGTTAGGAGTAAAAGTGCTTACTGAGGAAACATTTTTGAAAATGATCTCATAAATGTTACACTCGCTATACTAACGTTATACAAATATCGATAAAATCTATGGAAATTAAAGACGTCGAAAAACTAGCAGCGCTTGCCCGAATCAGCCTTTCAGATGCTGAGAAGCCTAAATTATTGGCCGAAATGAACAATATTTTGGCATACGTTGAGCAAATAAACTCAGCAGTTTCTTCTACTTCAAATTCTGGCCCAGCAAACACCTCAACACAAGCCATATCAAATGACTCAGCAAATACTTCAGTTAATTCACAACCTACAAACGTCATGCGAGACGATGTTGTAACAACAGAAGGAGGAAGTTATACGGAAGCACTCGTGAATGCTGCACCATCTCACCTTGATGGATATATCAAAGTTAAAAAAATTCTCGGCGGATCTCAGTAATTCAAAAATTCAATAAATCTAAAACCATGAACATCGATTTAAAAAAAATTTCAATCACATCAGCTAGGGAAGCACTTTTAAAAGGTGAATATACTTCTGTTGACTTAGTAAATGCATATTTGAAAAATATTGAAGAAAAAAATAAGGACCTCAATGTTTTTTTGGGAGTGTTTGATGATGTACTTGAACAGGCGAAAGCTGCTGATGAAATTTATAAAAACGATAAAGCAAAAGCTGAATCAATGACGCTTTTAGGAATTCCATTTGCAACAAAAGATAACATCATGATTAAAGGAAAGCCTGCTCAAGCCGGGTCAAAAATTTTAGCTGGCTATGTTTCTCCATACGACTCAACCGCAATTACTAAATTAAAAAATGCCGGGGCAATATTTTTAGGAAGATTAAACATGGATGAATTCGCCATGGGAGGATCAACCGAAAACTCTGCATTTGGTGTTACAAAAAATCCGTACGACACATCAAAAGTTGCCGGGGGTTCATCGGGAGGTTCAGCCGCAGCAATTGCATCTGACATGGCACTTATCACATTAGGAACAGATACAGGAGGTTCGGTTCGTCAGCCCGCAGCTTTTTGTGGAGTAGTGGGACTCAAACCAACATACGGAGCAATTTCAAGACATGGAATTATGGCGATGGGATCATCACTCGACATTGTTGGAACACTTTCAAAAAAAGTTGAGGACTCAGAAATTGTATATAACGTAATTAAGGGAATTGATTCATATGACATGACATCTGTTGAAGGAGACAATTCATCAAAAATAAATAATTTAAAATCAATTGGAATCGTAAAAGGATTACTTGATCAAGGAGGAATTGATGAGTCGGTTAAAAGTAATTACTTAGCATCGATTGAATTATTAAAATCAAATGGATATGAAATTGTTGAAGTAGATTTACCTTCAATTAAATATGCGCTCGCGGTGTATTACGTAATTATGCCTGCCGAGGTGTCATCTAACTTGGCACGGTTTGATGGAGTAAAATACGGATTTAAAAAAGAAGGAAATACTCTTTTAGACGATTATTTATTAACTCGACGAGAAGGATTTGGAAATGAAGTACGACGACGAATAATGCTCGGAACATATGTTTTATCAGCCGGATACCACGATGCGTATTACAACAAGGCATTATTAGTGAGAGATATGATGAAAAAAGATTTCGCCGAAGCTTTTAAACAAGTCAGTTGTATATTAACTCCTACAACTCCAACACCGGCGTTTACAATAGGTGAAAAATCAGACGATCCTGTTCAAATGTATTTAGCCGATATTTTTACCGTAACCGCTAACTTAATTGGTTCTCCATCAATTAGTGTTCCATCAGGATTTAATAATGCAGCAAATCCACTTCCTCTCGGATTACAGTTCACAGCTCCACATTTATGCGAAAGTTTACTATTTCAAGTCGGAAAAGATTTTGAAAAAATGGTAAATCAAAAATAAGTTTTAGGGTATACTATATATAATATTTATATGGGTGAAACGATTCTTATCATTATTTCGATACTTGTTATTATCGTAGGTCTTTTATTCTCTATACCAGGTTTAGCAGTTTTTAGTAATGTGTTTCCTGATGGATCTTCACTCAAACAAATTATTGTTTCAATCTCAAGTTTCTCTTTATCTGGGAGTAATGTTGAAGGAACCACTTCATATATAGCAAATCTTTTTAAAAGTTTTCAAGCACTTTCACTATTTATTTCCCTTATTCTTTTTATCGGAGTGATTTATGCAAAATTTAAATTGGCTGAGGTAAAACGTTTTAAAGAAGCAACGGTAAATGCAGCACAAAAGAAGGAGTTAGATAATGCTGCAAAAATTAAACCGATGGAGCAAAAGAAGTGGCAAACAGTTCTTGAGCACGTTTCATCTTCAAATCCTGGCGACTGGAGACTTTCAATTTTAGAAGGCGATATTATTTTAGACTCACTTTTACAGCAATTAGGATACGCAGGGGAGACTTTGGGAGAGCGTTTAAAAAATGTTCCTCGAAGTGAAATGGCAACGCTTGATAGTGCGTGGGAAGCCCACAAAATTCGAAATGCCATTGCTCATGAAGGATCAGACTTTACACTAACTCAACAAGAAGCAAAACGAGTAATTAATTTATTTGAAGCGGTGTTTAAAGAATTTGATTTCGTGTAATAATATATTTAAATGAAACAAAAATTTTCACTCAATAAATTCCTATTTTTTTGTATAATAGTTTTTTTGCAAGTGTTGGTTCGTATGTACTCTCCTCAAAATATCTAGAAAATAAGGATTTCGGTATTGCTATTTATAATCTTGAGAATTTGAATAAAACAGCAGGGGCTTTACAGGCTTTTAATCAGGAAAATATTGCAAATCAAAACACACTTACATACGCACATATTCTAAAGAAAAGTTCAGGAGAGCGCTTAGATAATAATTCAATAATAATATCTGATGTCAGATACTCAAGAGGTCCTAAGGGCTACTTCGTAGCACTCGAAAAAAATTCAAACAAATTTTATTTGTACGACATTGATGCTGAACTTACTTACACTCTTGCTTGTGAGGGGAACTTGGTTAATCGCTCGAACTCTCCTATTCGGGGAAATGATATCAGTGCTCTCGTTTTGGCAGATGTGTTTGGTAAAAATTATGAACAACTAGTGGCCGTTCAAAAAAATATTGCTTACGGTTATGTTTGGGACCTTAACATTACTAACCCAGGATGTGCAGGTAATCAAAGATACGTACCTAGTGCAGACAGCTACTTGTCGGCAAATTCTGAAATAAACACATCATTAGCAAACGGAATGAGCTATATTTTACCAGGCTACTTTTCATTACAAAATAACGAATCTTTAGTTGTATTGGATAAAAATACTTCTAAACTTTATGAATTAGCAGTTTCAGAAAATCAAAATTTTTATACCATTAAACAAAGAATATTTAGTAGTACCATTTCGGACATTATTTATGCGGTTAGTACAAAAATAAATCAAGAAACAGGGACACCGGGCAAAAATGCAATTTTATTTCTTCATGGAAACAGTTATGCAATAGAAGACATAGATGGAAACATTCTTCAAAATGGAAATGTTAATCCTTCAAATATTTCAGGAAATCAAAAGAAAAAGATTGTATTTTCGGTTGATCAAGGTTGGCCCAATGGACTTGTACAACAGATGGCTCAAGATCCTGATAAGGCCACTCAAGAAATTAAAAGGATGTCAGATGGAATTAAGAAGTTGTCAAATCTTTATGACGTTTCCATTATCTTGTCACCGATTTCAATAAATAAGGATGCACTGGATAAAGTTATTTTAGAATTTACCAAACAAGATGTATCTTTTGTTTTCGATATGTACTCATCTGATGTAGCAAGTTTTAATGATTTTACTTCACATCCAGACTTTCAAAATGTTGTTACGGCGGAAGACCCCCAAAACGGCGTTGCTTTAAAAATTTGCGGTAAAAGGCAACAAGATTTTGATACTAATAAAGAATGTGTTGAATACTATAAAAACAAATATCCAAATTACTTTAAAGGGTTGAGAATATTTGAAGTTAGTTACTTCGTTAATCATTCGAACATTACAGTTGATAATTTGCCACCTCATTATGGTGTAAACCCTGGATCAAATCTGATTCCATATAATCAATTCTTAGAAAAATTATCAAAATCAGAATTAAAGCAAAAAGAAATTGTCACATCTGTTCTTAAATTTGCAAAGAAAAATGATATGTTTGTGATTTGGTCTGACCCAGCATTTAAAAACCAGTGGCTTTGTTACTCATCAAATAATGGAACTGAGTCAAGATTTAATAAAGTACTTTCTGACTTTAATAATTTATGAAAGGATATGAGTAGGGAATATGGTTCAACATTAATACAGGTATACGCTAATAATCACGGTACTGAGACTTGTGGTAGTACACGATATACACCCGCTCAAACATTTTTAATGAATTGGAAAAATAATGTAATGCAGATCAGTTCTACTATTGGATTAAGTGATCAAAGTTGGCTATCTTATAGTCATGGAATTCTTTATGATGAAAATATACCAGCATACGAATTAGTACCTTGGGTGATTGATGCAATTCAGAATAATGTATCTTTAATTCAGTTTGAACCATCTTGGTATTTTTTCACACAACCGAGATATTGGTCACCATGGCCACCAACCAATGAATGGATAGGTAACATTATTGATAATTCAAGATCAGTAGGGTCACCTACAAAAAATTTCGATATCATCTCTTCTTACTTATTGGGTTCCAACTTAGAAACAAGTCAAAATAATATCCCTCATAATGATGAAATAAAAAAAGATAATTTTAATTCCATCTCTGTATTTAAAAAGACAGGACTAAATAAGAAATTTATCATTGAAACAAAAGAAGAAGTCGCAACCAGTAGTCAAGAAAATGACTTGAAGTTATTAAATTTCATCAAGAACAATACTCAGTAATTTATTCTCTGGCTTGCCAATGTATAAAACCTTTTGTACAGTTAGCATCTAACCTAGTTTTTCATGTATTTTAGTCTGTAGGTTTATAGCGGGGTAGAGTAACAGTAATTCGCGAGGCTCATAACCTCGAGATCTCGGTGCAAATCCGGGCCCCGCAACAATTTTGGTGTTTAATATATTGGATAAGTTAGAAATTTTGTGGTAAAAAGGAGAGGCAAAAAGCGATAAATTATTTAAATAATTTTCGCTTGTCGGGGTAAGCAAAGCTTTCCCCGACTGCGCTCGGACATCACAAACAAGTAAACTTGTTTGCTAGTCCTCGCTTGTCGGGGTAGCTGTTTTGGTAGTTAAACCACATGTCGGGGTAGCTCAGCTGGTAGAGCACAGGACTCATAAGCCTGGGGTCGTGGGTTCGAGCCCCACCCTCGACACAAATTTAGATTTTCTTTAGGAAATCATGCGTTAAATTTAAAAAAACTCATAAAATCTTTATCTCGTAAGGGTCTTTACAAAATAACTCTTATATGTCATAGTATTTTCTGGCAAATACAGGGTCTTTTTAGTGGTTTTGCAGAGCAGAGCCATTTAAAGTTTAAAATCCTGTCTTCAGTTCATTGAAAATTACTTCGAATTTATTCGGTGTTTTTGATGTTTCTGCGCTATCCACCCAGAATAGTAGTTGGTAAAAGTTGAAAAGATGAAGCAAAAAACTAAAAAAACTGACTCAGAACAAAAATCTGAGCCGGCTCCTTGGTGGCTCTATGCCATTCTGGGAGTCGTCATTCTTGTCAGTGGAACGTTTTCGTTCTACAGCTGGCAAGCTTTTCAAAGTCGTAGCCACAAAACGGCAACGACTCATGTTGAGATCGCACCCACCAAAGTAAACGTAACTTCCCAACCGGAAGCGACGAATGCTGTGGTTGCGATCACAAAACCCAAACCCACCCTCACTAAGAAGTCCTACGTAATTGTCCCTGTGCGGATGGTTGCCTCAGGACAATTAGGGGCGACTGACAGCACCGACACGGGGAATAATTCCCCAAACAACAACCCGACCAACCCAAAAAGCCAGACCCCATGAAGAAATTTCTCTCCGCGATGCTCGTGTGCATCCTCGTCATCGTTAATTGCTTCACGACCACCTCTGCGGTGGCCGTCGAGAATAAGCAGGATTCGCTGCTCACCGCCATGGCCCTCGCAGGCCAGAAGCCAGACACCTACTACGGGAATTATTATTTCCGTAACGCCGATGGAGTTGACCATAGTGTCAGCTTCTCGGCGGAGGTGAAAAGTGGAGTAGTTCGCTACTTCGATTTCATCGATAACGGGACTTACATTCCCATTGCGCCGGAAGATCAATACGGATTGTACTTCCCGGATGCCCGTCCGGTAACCTGGTTCTCGTACTCATTGACTGCCTATGAAAACTGGCAATTCATCCAGTACGGATACTATTGGTCACCAAATTTTACACCCGATCAGAATGGGTTTGAGGTGGCGATGACGCCAGCAGGAGAGCTCGTCATGTTCAGTGTCCCTCTAAAGTCTCTCGGGGGTGCGACTCACGCAGTTGTTACTCACGGTAGTAGCGTGTACGAAGGCTTGCTGAGCGAAGACGGTTTGTCGCTTAACTTTTACTTCTACGCGGACCCTTACTCAGCGGATCTACCATTCGAGTTGGTGACACTGGATGCGAACAGGAATGTTATCGCGACCCTTTACACGGGATCGCTTCAAGGCATTATTGCTTTTGTGAACGGTGGTGTGAACCACCAGGTAACGAAGGTTCTATATGCAGATAATGTTCACCCCATTATCTGGCCCGATTCGTCGAATGGTTTCTCATTCTTGAAGCTTAAGAACCTACAGTTCGACGGGCTCGGGAAAATCAATCCATACGATGGAACGAAGTCGCAGGGCACTTTTTTCGCGTTCGGTGTCGGCGAATCTCAATTCGCTGATATTTACCTCATGGGAGGAAATCTGAATGCGAATGCATACCTTTTTCAGAAGGATGCGAACGGGGAGGCAGTCCTCGTTGGGGGATACTACGGAGGAGGCGGTAATTCAATTATCTCCTTCCATATCCCGCAAGGGAATGGGAATCCTCCAGTTGGGGTTCCCGTGCTCAGGCGGGAATATGCGATTGTAGTCGTGGCAGGGCAGGTGGATGCAGGAGGCTTCAATGTCCTTTGTTTCCGAAGCGATGTTATGGTGGTACGTCCACCGACATTGCTCCGGCAGATCGCCGCGAAACCTTAGTCCGCCGAGGCTGAGCCAGTCAATTCGAAGTAATTCGGTACACTCGCCACAAGGCGAGTAATTCAGGCGCCGTGTATCCTTCGGGACACGGCGCTTTTTCTTTTTATGTTTGAAATTATTCCAAATTATGTATAATGTGCTGACACAGTGTTTTGGTGACAAAGGCACAAACCTGTAGGGGATTAGTGACATAAAAATAAATAAAAATTGCGGTCGTAGCTCAACTGGTTAGAGCACTCGCCTGTCACGTGAGAGGTTGCCGGTTCAAGTCCGGTCGACCGCGCAATATCGGACACTTTTCAAGTATTTCATTTAGTGACGCTTCACTACTATGTTTTTCCAGTTCTAACCGATCAATTTCGGGTTGAACGACAATTCCTTTATTGAAAAGGGGGTGTAACGTTGTGATCTTTTAATGAGGTTTTTCACAAACCTATATTTGACAGAACATGAGGTGTGTTGACGAATATATTTTATTGTGACATCGTTGATCTTAGTAAATGAACTTTTATATTGCGGAACTTCGCCACAGCAGAAAGGGGCTTACAACCTAAGCCATTCTCTGCTGTGGCGAAGAAACTACGAGCAGACGAACGTGGTAAAAATGTAAAAATAATTATACTAACGAACGTAACTGGCGACATGAATAGAGTATCCGAAGCTTTCGATGATAATATTTTTGAGTATATTGTTAAAAGTGACATTAAGATTGAAGACGTGGTGGCAAAAGTAAAAGAGCGTCTTGAAAAACCTTTGATATAAATAAAGTGTCAAAATAACTAACAAGCTATTTAACAGTAAAGGAGTATGATTATGTAATGAATGATAATACACAAAATAAAAGGATTGTAATAATTGTAACAATATTAGTGCTGGTAGTTTTGATTGGATTTGGAATCGGCTATTCTAAACATAATGAATATGGAACAACAAATAATGGGGTAGTTGAAAATGATGGCGATGAGATAAATACAGCATCACAAAACAATACTGGCTCACAAAACCAAACTCAAACAACTAAATCTAATCCCGTTACTCCTGTGGGAATGAAAACCTATAAAAGTGCTCAATACGGATATCAGATTGCATATCCTTCAAACTGGATTACTCAAATAAATATTGTAACAGGCACAGCTGGAATCGATTTTTGTTCTCCAGAATTTTTTACAACAGGAATAACTCCTGTTCGATGTAAAGATAATCCAAATACTACTAACCCTCGAATGGCAGAACCTGGAACACTTGCTCCAATTCAACTTCTTACTTATGGATTAGGTTCTGTAAATATTAAACCAGGTGCAGGAAGAATTATTTTAGGAAGCAATTCTCAGTACACTTTCGTACTTTATTTGGCTAATACAAAATACCAAAGTATTTTTAGCCAAATGGTTACAAGCTTTAAAATAAGTATATAAATTGTAGAACCTATTACCTGCTATACTTAGTAAATGGAAAACAATCAAAATAAAAAAATTATGGGGGTAGTTGCCGGAGTTGTGGCCTTAATCCTTATTACTTCAGGAATCTTCCTTTATTCTAAAAATACTCTAAAGTCTAATCAAAACACAAATGTGCCTGCAAATGAGGAGCAGGCGTCTACTGAAAACGTAAATTCTATTTCAGGAAATGTTTTTAAGAATGCTAATTACTCACTCCCACTTCCTGCCAAAGAAGGAAATGGAATGGTCGTTCAAAATATTTCGATGAAAGATGGAAGGTCACAAGTGGCTGAATTTACTCTCTGTTACGTTCAAAATCCCTTGGATGGAAAATTATTACCATTAGCAATTGATCAGAAAGCTAAAACTGGAATTGTAACCGTTAATTGCCATTATGGTGCAAGTGGCAATGATGTATATCTTGTATCGTTTAAAAATCTCGATACAGACTCCATTCAGACTAGCTTCATAAATATTAGAAAGAATTCTGAGTTACAAAATAAAGATACTTCAAAAATTGCCGTAGATAGCATGATTTTAAATTCAAACGGCTTACTTCAAGTAACAGTTCTTTACGTTCCTGATTCACAAAAAAATGAAGCCATGGCTGTTAAAAATCCAACTGAAAAAATTGAATTAGTATATTCAGTTAATGATAGTGGGAAACTTGCTGAACTAGTTAAATAAATATTTTATTTTAAGGCAAGGAGGATCTATAAAAGAGTGTGCAACCAGTACTCTAAAATGTTATAGTCCTTATTATATGACTGAAAATAAGGAGGAACCAGGAAACCGTTTTGATTCTAAAAGATTTGGAGCGATATCAATTAATGAGCATTGGTCAGATATTGTAGCGGACGAGGTAATTAAAAAATTTCCAGATCTCTCTATATATACATGTGCTGCGGGAATCAGCCCGTCTGGAATTGTCCATTTTGGAAACTTACGAGATGTAATGACGGTATATGCGGTAGTTAAAGCATTAGAACGAAAGGGTAAAAAAACTCGAACGATTTTTTCATGGGATAACTTTGATCGATTTAGAAAAGTGCCTGCAGGAACACCGAAGGAATTAATTGATTATATTGGCCAACCACTTACATCAGTTCCAGATTTAATAGGTAATGAATTTTCATCGTATGCTGAAAGGTATCAAGCTGAATTTGAAAAAACCCTCGCCGGCATGGGAATTAAAACTGAATTTATTTACCAAACGAATGAATATAATTCAGGGCGATACGGAGAACGAGTAGATATTGCAATGCGTGAACGAAAAACAATTGCAAAAACATTGTACGGTTTTATGACAGATATTGGAAAATCAGAAAAAGAAATTGTTGAGGAGGACTATGTTAATTCATATTATCCTCTGTCTGTGTATTCAAAATTTAATAATACCGATGCAACCGAAATTACCTCATACGAAAATTTTATTGTTACATATACCTGTTTAAAAACTGGAAATACCGATAGTTTTGACATTCGAGAACCTCGTAAAATTGGAGCAGACGGAAAGCCTGAATCTGCAGGTGCAAAACTTTCATGGAAATCTGATTGGCCAATGAGATGGGGAGTTGAAGGTGTTGTCTTTGAACCAGGAGGACATGATCATGCATCGCCTGGTGGAAGTTATGATGTTTCTGCAACTTTAGCTCGAGAAGTATTTAATATTGAACCACCAGTTTTTGTTGGATATCAATTTATTGGGTTACAAGGATTGAAAGAAAAAATGTCTGGTTCAAAAGGGAATGCAATTACTCCAAAGCAGCTTTTGGAAATTTATGAGCCCGCACTTTTGAAGTGGCTTTACATGCGCTCAAATCCGCATCAAGTTTTTAATTTATCGTTCGACAGTGAAATCATTCGCCAGTACGACGAATTCGATTCAATTATTAGAAGAATTCAAGGCAAAAGTGATGGAAGGGATCACAAAGAAGGAGCTATTAAAGCAATTATTCCTGCAACCCCCCAAGACACCACAGACATTGAAATGGCATTTCAAAAAGACGAGTCGACACATGAAAAATCAATTGAGGATGCTCGATTACACATTCAAAACTATAACTCAACATCTTTTAGATTAATTTCTAATTTCGGACAAATTGTTAATTGGGATTTTGAAAAGATGTTATTTATATTGAATAAAAATGAAGTAGAGTACGACAACGATTTACTTAAGGAACGAATGAAGAAAGCTAAGGCTTGGCTCGAGATATATAATACTGATCAATTTATTACAGTTTTAGCTGCACAAAATAGTGAATACATTAAAACACTCGACGATGAAACAGTTGGATATGTAAAAAGAGTTGTTGAGTATTTACAAAAACAAGAAGATGCAGAGATTAACATCGAAGAACTTGAAGTTGAACTCTATGCAATTCCACGAAAAGACGAATTCGATCAGAAACAAAAGGCTCACGCTCAACGAGCATTTTTTAAGCACGTCTATCATTTATTAATTGGAAAGGATACTGGTCCACGCCTCGCTACATTTATGTGGGCAATCGGAAAAGAAAAGGTGATTGGATTATTGGATTTAAAATAATTGTATGCCGTTTACAAAAAAAATCGCTGCATTTGACCTCGACGGAACATTAGCAGAAAGTAAAATTCCATTGAAGCAGGATATGGCAGAGGTATTAGCAATACTTTCTCACATTACAAAAATTGCTGTAATAGGTGGTGGGTCATTTGAACAATTCAAAAAGCAATTAATAGAACCACTTAACGAATTCGATCAAAAATTAAATTTAAATTTCAACTTTTTAAATTTATTAATTCTTCCAACTACAGGGAGTCAGCGTTACGAATATAATGAATTAACAAAAGGTTGGACACTTACAGATAAAAAAGCTTTTTCTGATGAAATAAAAACAAAGGTCTTGATGGCATTAAATGAAATTTTAAATGACGAAAAATTAAGAGTTGAATTTAATATACCAACAATTTCAGATAGATTTGGTGAGGTGGTTGAAGAAAGGGGTACTCAAATTACTCTCTCTGCACTTGGTCAACAAGCACCACTTCAAAATAAAGAAAACTGGGATCAAGATAAAACAAAGCGTCAAAAAATAAAAGCCTACCTTGAGCCGCTATTACCTGAGGTCGATATCAATATCGCAGGACTAACATCGGTGGATATTTTACCAAAAGGTTTTAACAAAGCACTGGGCTTAACATTGTTACTAGACAAGCTTGGATTAACAAAAGATGATATGGAATTTACCGGAGACTCAGTTTTTCCAGGTGGAAATGATTACTCACCACTAGAAGCCGGCATCAAAACTAATACGATTAAAAATCCAGCTGAAACAATTGCACTCATTAAAGAGTGGATAAGTTAAGTAAAAGTGGAGGAGTTTACAAAAATTTAAAAAGAGTATACTTCAAATATGATTAAAAAAATTGCATTTACAATATACGCCATTACAGATATGAAAGCCTCACGCGCTTTCTATGAAGGAGCTTTAGGATTAGTACCGAGCGCAGAATTTGCCGGAAGTGAAAATTGGGTCGAATATAATTTAGGAGAGGGAACTTTTGCAATCGGTTGTTCGCCCGATTGGAAGCCTTCACAAGACGGCGCCGTGGTAGCGTTTGAAGTTGATAATTTTGATGAATTTATCAAAACACTAAAAGAAAAAAAAATTGTATTTAAATTAGAACCTCAAGATTATCCAACTTGTAAAATGGCCGTAGTAAAAGATCCAGATTTAAATAATGTATTAATTCATAAGATTAAGCCAAAAGCATAAAAAGAGGAGATTGATTGTAAATAATAAAACCCCTCGATCGAGGGGTTTTATTCTGTCTAAATTTTTGTTTATTAGATTCGAGGTTCAATAGGACGTTCCGGTCGATTCATTTTATTCCGCATTTCATGCATCCCACCCTCAGTAGCGCGCTCAACAGAAAATCTTCCAGCTCCTTCAAACATTAGTGATAAGGATGCAGCGAGAAGAATTAATTCAAATTCATACCCCCCAACTAATCCTTTTGAAAGTTTGAGACTAAATATCGCGACTATCATTGTAATAGATAAAGCGAAAGCAAATTCACGTACAAAGATTCCTAGAATTAGAGCGATTCCTCCAATTGTTTCAACTAATGATACGATCCAAGCAAATAAAAGTGGAAGGGGAATCCCGACTGATTTAAAGAAGAAAGCAACTCCTCCTGGTTCATATCCAACCCCTCCTTGAAACTTAAGTACGCCGTGTGCAAGAAAGATAACTCCGAGTGCAATTCGTAAAATGAGCCTTGATACGTCAGGTCTGTGTCCAAAAAGAGATTTGATAAACATGTTGTTGCTTTATTTAATATTAAGTAAGTAGGCACATTATACAATAGATTTGGACCAGAAAACAGCACATTAAAATCTGTTTCGAACCGGAGTTTAATAGTATAATGTTTTTCATGATCTATATAATAATAGTTGTTCTGCTGATATTAATTTCAATGTCACTTCGTATTGTAAAAGAATACGACAGGGGTGTTGTGTTTTTTCTTGGAAAGTTTGTAGGGGTTCGAGGACCAGGACTTATTTTGCTTGTTCCGTATTTAGAGCAAATGACGCGAATAAGTTTACGAACAGTAACAATGGATATTCCGTCTCAAAAAATTATTACAAAAGATAATGTGTCTATCGATATTGCTGCAGTGGCATATTACAAAATAAATAATCCTGAGAAGGCAGTGATTGCAATTGAAAATGTATATCAAGCAGTTTTACAAATTGCACAAACAACCGTACGAAGTGTTGTTGGACAATTTAAGCTCGATGAAATTTTAGGGCAAACAAGTGTCATTAATGTGCAAATTAAAAATGTGATTGATGCGCATACAGAACCGTGGGGAGTTGAAGTAACGGTAGTTGAAATTAAAGACATTTCACTTCCTGATAATATGCAACGAGCAATGGCTAAAGAGGCTGAAGCTGAACGAGAGCGACGAGCAAAAATTGTAGCAGCTGAAGGAGAGTTTCAAGCAGCTCAAAAATTAGGTGAAGCAGCTGATGTAATTGCAGCCCACCCAGTAGCGTTGCAACTTCGAACACTTCAAACGATGTCTGAGATTAGTGTTGAAAAGAATTCAACAATTATTTTCCCTGCACAGTTTATGACAACAGTTCAAGAGGCGCTTAAAATGATTCAGGGAGATAGTAAAAATAGCTAATTAACTAGTTTAATTGATTTGTGAGTGCTAGGTAGAGTACTAGCCAAAATAATAATTTTGTGGTATTGTGATTTCTGGATTCAGAGCCAAAAAGGTAGCATTTTAGCCATTTTAATGCTTAACTCTATGAGTTAGTGAGAACGGGGCCGACTGACAAGCTGCGCTTATGTTGGTGACATTCAGATTTATCGATAAATAAATTTTTCGATAAGTCTTCATTTGCTAACGTAGCTGTTATGGTAGATAACATCTGTGTGCCGACTGACAAGCTTCGCTTGCGTCGGCGTCGCTCAGATTTTATAGAAGAATAAATTCTTCTATAAATCTTCGCTAGCCGACGTAGCTCAGACGGTAGAGCATTTCCATGGTAAGGAAAAGGTCACCGGTTCAATTCCGGTCGTTGGCTCAGATTAAAATAAATTCTATAAAATTTTTCGTCCTGGCACCTAGTGCATTATTTTTTTATTGAAAAATAAAACTAGCGCTTTATGTACCTCGACGAATTCATATGAATTATTCGAGAAATCAAATTCAACCCCTCCAAATCCAGACTACGTCCCATGAAAATTAACTCGAAGATCGTTATCCTTGCTGTCTGTCTTTTCACTATCATTTTTGGAAAGTTTGTTTACAAAAAGCTTTCTTTAAATGGACATTTGAGTGATAACGAAATCAATACTCGTTTCATTTCCAACTGTCAGTGGCTCCAAAGCTTTGTTGACGACTCGGATAAAATCCGTAGGTTAGCAAAGAAAAGTCGCTCGGAACAAGGTGAAAGAGGAATTACTCATCTGAGTTTTCTTTTTCACACACAAGAAAGTCCGACAAATATGGTTGTAATAAGTTACACGCCTGCAATTGTAGGAAGACTTGATCACTCTTCGTTTTCGGTCCAGGCAATCACTATGCATCCTCCAGACTATATTAGGAGTAATGCTGTGTCGATTTCGAATCTCGACATCATTAGTAGAGATTTGATAAATGAAAATGGTAGTATTCTTGATCAAAAATTCAATACACCACCTAGTGGTGAATTGAAGAAAAAAATACAGGAGGAATTCAACGAGCTGATTCACAGACTTCAAGAAATTCTTTCAGAGGACACCGTATAGACAATCATCATGCCAAAAAATTCTTTTTATCTCCCAAAGCCTCATTGCAATAAGATAGGTAATTACGGAATGATTGCAGTCTGTGTCTTGCTCGTATTTTGTCTCGTAAAAGCAAGCTACAAGGAGAATAGTCTCGATTTTTCCGAAAAGCAGGCTTTACTCCTCGACATCATTCGGCAATATCCTATTCCGAATAGAGCCGATAGTTTTAGCCTGGCTTTCACTCATGACCGCATTGCTTGGTCGGTTGTGTATCTTCAAGATGCGCAACATCCAAATGGTTCATTGGTCATTCAAAGAATTGCTGGAGGCCAAAGAAAGTATGTGGCAATTACCTATTCCAAACCCTCAAGGATTGAAATGGAAAATTCCACAGTTCAGGGTGGTACGGTTTATAGGACTGACCGTGAGATTGAGAGTAGAAATACTTTCAAATCGCTCACAATTGCCTTCGTGAGTTCCTACAGGGGTTACCTAAAGGCTCAGTCTGTCTTGCCGAAAGAAGCGCCCGAAAGCAACTATTAAACCAAAAGTTCGAATCTTTTGGTTGCCGTACCCATGAGGGTGCGGTTTTTTTATACAAAATGTTAGTATGATTTTTAGTAACTACTGTTGAATAAGCCACCTTAGCTGTTTTGGTAGACACGAAGTCGATATGGTAAAAAATCTAATAAGCCACCTTAGCTCAGTTGGCAGAGCACTTCACTCGTAGCGAAGAGGTCCCGAGTTCGATTCTCGGAGGTGGCTCACATGTAATACAATAAATAGAGAAGGGTCACGCTTCGATTCTCGGAGGTGGCTCACATGTAATACAATTAAATAGATAAGCGTTACATTTCATTCACATGACTGATCAAGAAATAAAAAATAATAAATCAAATAAAACAAAAGAGCTCGAAGCACAAATTGCTGCGATTGAAATTGAAATGTCATCCCCAATGTTTTGGGAAAACAAAGACAATGCTCAAGAGCGAATTCAAGAGCATCAAAATCTTAAGGATGAACTGGAGCGAGGCGACGCTGGTCCATACGATTCTAAAAATGCGATCGTCACTATTTTCTCTGGAGCAGGAGGTGATGACGCTGAAGATTTTTCAAGAATTTTATTTGAAATGTATTCAAAATATATTATTCGAAAAAAATGGAAAGCAGTTTTAGTTCACTCACATCCAAATGATCATGGGGGTTTTCGAAATATTAGTTTTAAAGTAGTTGGAAAAAATACATATGGAAGTTTAAAAAAAGAATCTGGTGTTCATCGACTCGTACGAATCTCTCCATTTAATGCAAAACAACTCAGACACACGTCATTTTCTCTTGTTGAAGTAATTCCTGAATTTGAAAAACCAACTGATTTTGAAATCCCAGAAGATGAGCTCGACATTAGCTTTACAAGGTCAGGCGGGCCAGGTGGACAAAATGTTAATAAGCGTGAAACGGCAGTGCGAATTGTTCACACACCAACTGGAATTGCGGTACACACTGATACCGAGCGAAGTCAGGCTGATAATAAATCGCAAGCCCTCGCACTTATTAAAGGAAAACTTTTTAAAGCACTCGAAGAGGAGCGAATTAAAAAAGAAGAGGGAATGTATATTTCAAAAACAACCGAAGCCGAATGGGGAAATCAAATTCGATCGTACGTGACCCATCCATA
>JBBRPW010000007.1:0-26506 GCA_038227435.1 Minisyncoccia bacterium
AAACGATTGCACTCGACAATGTGTCATTCGAAATTAAAGATAAAGAATTCGTATCAATTGTAGGGCAATCAGGTGCAGGTAAAACAAGCTTAATTAAAATGATTTTAGGAGAAGAACATCCCACAGATGGGACTGTTTTTTTCAACGGATACGACGTTAATACTTTTAAACGAGGGAATTTAAATGAATACCGACGGCGAATTGGAACCGTGTTTCAAGACTTCCGACTACTTCCCGATAAAACAACGTACGAAAATATTGCTTTTGCAATGGAGGCAGCGGGGCGAAGTGATGAAGAAATTGCCGAAGACGTACCCCATGTACTTGAACTCGTTGATCTTGGAAAAAAAATGTGGAATTTCCCACATCAACTTTCCGGAGGAGAAAAACAACGAGTGGCTATTGCACGGGCAATTGTAAATCAACCACATGTAGTAATTGCCGATGAGCCAACAGGAAATTTGGATCCAGTAAATACATACGATATTGTTCAGATTCTAAAAAAAATTAATGATTTAGGAACAACTGTAATTTTAACAACACACAATAAGGGAGTAATTGATAATTTAGGAAAACGAGTAATTACATTTGAACATGGCAAAGTAATTCGAGATGATCCGAAAGGAACGTACGTTTTGTAATTTTTAGTTTAAATAACACATATGATTTTAACCAGCATTAAACGAGTTGTAAAAAGTGGAGCAAAAAGTTTTTGGAGAAATGGTTCCGTTTCGCTTGCATCAATGCTTGTGCTTGTTGTAATGCTTTCCGTAGTACTTTCCTTGCTTCTCACTGCGGTGCTTCTTCAGTCAACACTTGGAACAATTAAATCGAGAGTTGATGTAAATGTTTATTTTACAAAAATCGCACCCGAGCAATCTATTTTGTCTCTCAAACAAAGTTTAGAAGGAGTAAACGGCGTAGATCAAGTTATTTACACGTCTCGAGAACAAGCACTCGATCAATTTAAATTAAGACATCAAGGAGAGGAATTAATTATGCAGGCACTTGCCGAACTTTCTGATAATCCACTTCGGGCAAGCCTTACAATTAAAGCAACCAGTCCTGATCAATTTGAAAACATTGTTCTTTACTTAGATAAAGTAAATGCTGACGCAAGTAAAATCGGGTCAGATTCAATTATTGAAAAAGTAAACTATCCAAATAATAAAGAGGCGATTAACGCTCTTACTCGAATTATTGAGTCAACTAAAAAACTTGGAATTGCGATCGCAATATTTTTTGGATTAATTGCAATTCTTATTACATACAACACGATTCGTTTGGCAATTTATACATCACGCGAAGAAGTTGCAGTAATGCGTTTAGTAGGTGCTTCAAAAACGTATATTCGCGGACCGTTTTTAATTACTGGTTTACTTGGGGCAGTTAGTTCAACCATAATTGCTGTTCTTATATTCTGGCCAATTACAAAATATGCAGGTCCTATTACTGAAAATATAGGAACTGGTATGAATATTTATACTTACTACCTTTCCCACCTGCTTCAAATTACCGGAATTCTTTTGGTTGTTTCAATTGTTATCGCTTCAATTTCAAGCATGATGGCAATTAAGCGCTACTTAAGGCTATAATATAGATAATATTTAATTAACTTATTAATTATGGATATTGAACAAGGTAAAACTGAACAGCACATATTGCTCGGTGTAGCCGCGGTACTTTTAGTTGTTGCCTTTTTTATCTTCCAACCATTTCTTTCTGTGCTCGCTGTGTCTGGTGCTTTAGCGATTGTAGTGTCTCCTGTTTTTGAAATTATTAATAAAAAAGTTCGGAATAAACGAGCAGTTGCTTCACTCATCACTGTTATTTGTATGGTGATTGTAATTTTAATTCCTCTTACTTTCCTTACATTTCAAGTTTTTAAGGAAGCGAGAAATGCATATACATCAATTGAAATATCAGCAACAAATGCAGGAACCCCAGATGAAGGAGTAACTCAAACACTTTCAAATAAAATTGAAGATACAATTCATAAATATTTACCAAACGTAAATATAAATACAAAAGATTATGTGTCTAAGGCTTCTAATTGGTTGGTTTCAAACCTCGGTGCATTTTTTTCAGGAACAGTTAGTTTCTCACTTAAATTATTTCTAGGCTTATTTGCAATCTTTTATTTATTAAAAGATGGAAATCAATTTATTTCATTTTTACGAAAATTAATTCCACTTAATAATGCATATATTGATGAAATTTTTGCAAAATTAGTAACAGGTGTTCGTTCAATTTTGCGTGGAACGTTGGTAATCTCACTCATTCAAGGGTTTTTCTCTGGAGTAGGTTTTTGGATCGCCGGAGTCCCAAACCCCGCACTTTGGGGAACAGCTGCTGCAATCTCTGCATTAATCCCAGGCGTGGGAACTTCACTTGTTCTTATCCCATGCCTTATCTTTCTATTCATTACAGGAAAAACAGGAGGTTTTATTTTCTTACTTATTTGGGGAGTAGCAGGAGTTGGAACAATCGATAATTTTTTATCACCACGCTTAATGGAGCGAGGAGTGAACATTCATCCACTTTTAATTTTGTTTTCTGTTTTGGGAGGAATCGTTTTCTTTGGTCCCGAAGGATTTATTTTAGGACCACTCGCAATTTCTCTTCTATTTTCGGTATTTTCTGTATATCAACGAATTGCTAAAAACCAAATTGAAACTGAAGAAATTATCGAGATTCGATAAACTTCGGGTAATTGAACAAACCATTATATAAGAGCTAAAATTGCTTTTATTGCTATTTATCGTAGATTAAAGGCATGGCATTCGTAGACGAATTACATATCAATATTAAAGCAGGAACCGGGGGTAACGGCGTTGTTCGTTGGCTACATGAAAAAGGAAAGGAATTCATGGGTCCTGCTGGAGGAAATGGTGGAAAAGGAGGAAGTGTATTTGTACGCGCTGTTTCTGATTTGAACATTCTTGCTTCATATCGACATAAAAAAGAATTTAAAGCTGAAGATGGAGAGCATGGTCAATCAAAAAGTATGTATGGCGAAAACGGCGATGATTTAATTATTGATATTCCACAAGGATGTTTAGTAACCAATATTGACACAGGCCGAGCGTACGATGTTTCGGAACTAGACACCCCTGTACTTATTTTAAGTGGAGGAAAAGGTGGACTGGGAAATGAGCACTTCAAAGCTTCAACTAATATTCGGCCAATGGAACATACCGATGGAAAACCAGGTGAAGAGGGAGAATTCACTATTGAGCTCATGCTTTCAGCATCTGTTGGTTTAGTAGGACTTCCAAATGCAGGAAAGTCATCGCTCTTAAATGCAATTACAAATGCCGATGCAAAAGTGGGCGACTATCAATTCACAACACTAGAGCCAAACCTTGGTGCATTTTATAAATACATCATTGCCGACATTCCGGGATTAATTGAAGGGGCAGGAGAGGGAAAAGGATTGGGCCATAAATTTCTACGGCACGTAATGCGAACGCAATTAATTGCACATTGTATATCTTCTGAGAATGAAGATTTTTTCGTGGTGTATAAAACAATTCGAAGCGAAATGGAAATTTTCGATAAGACACATAAAACACTTTTGCAGGAACCATTAAGTAGTAAACAAGAAATTATTGTTATCACTAAAACAGATTTTCTACTTCCTGAAGATTTAGAAAAGAAAATGAAAAAATTTACTGCCGCTCTTAAAAAAGCAAAAGTAACAAGTCCGATTGTTTTTATTTCAGCCTATGACGATAAGCTTATTAAGGCTTTTAGCAAAGAACTCCTCAAATTCATTAAAAAATAGTAATCTAATAGTATGACGCAGTATTATCCAACAATTGGCCTTGAAATTCATGCTGAGCTCAAAACAAAAAGTAAAATGTTTTGTGGTTGTAAAAACGACCCTGATGAAGAACGTCCTAATTGGAATGTGTGTCCCATTTGTATGGGTCATCCTGGAACTTTGCCGGTTGTAAATAAACAAGCTGTTACTCACGTGCTTCGTGTAGGAACTGCGATTGGTTCAAACACAGCAGACTTTACAGAATTCGATCGAAAAAATTATTTCTATCCCGATATTCCAAAAGGGTATCAAATTAGTCAGTATAAATTTCCATTAATTTCTGGTGGAAAAATTGCAGGCGTTGAACTCACTCGAATTCATCTTGAAGAAGACACAGCGACATCATCACACGATCAAGGAGATTTCAGTTTAGCAAATTTTAATCGGGCTGGAGTTCCTTTAATGGAATTAGTTACAGAACCTGCAATTCATAGTGCTGAACAAGCAGGAGTATTTGCTCGTGAATTTCAATTACTTTTAAGAACACTAGAAGCAGGCGACGCCAATATGGAAAAAGGGGAAATGAGAGTTGAAGCAAATATTTCAATTTCCACTCATCCGTATGAAGAGAGTGATAAAGCATACGCACAAGGCGACTTTTCAAAATTTGGAACAAAAGTTGAAGTTAAAAATTTGAATTCATTTAAAGCGGTTGAAAAAGCAATTGCATACGAACTCAATCGACACATTGCACTACTTGAAGCGGGAGAAACATTAGTCCAAGAAACACGTGGTTGGGACGATAATAAACAAGCCACATTTAGTCAACGAAAAAAAGAAAACTCGAACGACTATCGATATTTTCCCGATCCAGATATTACAAAATTTAAATTAAGTGAAATTCCTGAATTTAGCGGAGAAAACTTGAAAGCAAGTTTACCTGAACTTCCAAAGGAAAAACGTGATCGTTTCGTAAAAAACTTTGGATTAAAACCTACAGATATTGAGGTATTAATTATCGACTCAGTACTTGAAACATATTTTGATATGGTAGTTCCAAACGGAACAAGTGCAAAACATGCACAACTTGCAGTAAATTATATTTTATCCGACATTAACGGGCTTCTAAAAGATGCTGATAAAGGAAGTCGCAATGAAACTCTTAACTCAAAGATTCCAGCGAGCTCTCTTGTTTCACTCATTAATATGATTGCTGAAAATAAAATTTCATCACGTGGAGCGAAAGACATTATTGAAATTTTATGGAAAGGAGAAAAAAATGGAGTCGCAGTGAGCGAAAAAAATCCAGTAAAAATTGCTGAGCAATTTGATCTCATCCAAAAAAGTGATGAGGGAAGCTTAAAACCAATATTGGAAAAAATAATTAGTGAAAATCCTAAATCAGTTGCCGATTATAAAGCTGGTAAGGAAGCTGCCTTAATGTTTTTCGTAGGACAAGGAATGAAACTTTCAAAAGGAGCGGCAAATCCAGAGGTACTAAAAAAAATTGCAATCGATATTATTGCAGGGATGTAATATACTGGATGCATGTCATCAAAAAAAATACGCGTTGCGATTAATGGAGCAGGACGAATTGGTCGTGCCTTTTTAAAACTTGCCTTACAACGAGAAGAACTTGAAGTAGTTGCTATAAATGATTTAGGAGATATTGATAATATTGCCTACTTACTTTCATTCGATAGCGCCTATGGCAGAAGTGGGCTAAAGGTAAGCTCAAGTTCCGATAAAAAATTCATCAATATTTCAGGGCAAACTGCTGACGAAGCAAAAGAGTCAGGATTTAATTCTGCTCTTATCTATCAAAATTTAGCGCCAGTAAAAATTGCATATGTAAGCGAAAAAGAACCTCTCAAGCTTCCTTGGAAAGATTATGCAATCGACATCGTAATTGAATCAACTGGATTTTTTACTAGTTACGAAAAAGCATATCCACATATTGTGGCCGGCGCAAAACGTGTGGTTATTTCAGCTCCTGTAAAAGATGAGGCTGGGCCAACAGCCCCTATCGCCGCAACTATTTTGATAGGAATTAATGAAGACAGATTCCACGGAAATGTGATTACTTCAAATGCATCATGTACAACAAACTCAGCGAGCCCACTTATGGCAATTTTAGATGAGGCAATTGGAATTGAAAAAGCGGTTTTAAATACGGTTCACGGATACACCGCAAGTCAAAGTTTGGTAGATGGGCCAAACAAAAAAGATTGGAAAGAAGGCCGAGCCGCAGCACATAACATTGTGCCCACATCAACTGGAGCTGCTCAAGCAGTTGCAAAAGCGCTGCCACAACTTGAAGGAAAATTCGACGGAATCTCAATGCGCGTTCCTGTAATTGCAGGCTCTATTGCGGACATTGTTTTTATTTCAAAACGAAATACAACCGTTGAAGAAATTAATGATGCGCTTACAAAAGCCGCAGCTGATTTGAAATGGAAAGGAATTTTTACCGTTTCAAAAGACAAATTAGTTTCAGGTGATATCTTAGGGAGTGCTCATGCATCGATTGCTGATTTAGGATTAACTCGAGTAGTCGATGGAAACTTAGTAAAGGTTTGTGCTTGGTATGATAATGAAATGGGGTATACACATGCATTGATTGAACACACAGTGCGAGCGGGGAAGTTTTTATAAAAACAATTTAAAATATTTACATGTATGAAAAATAAACAAAAAGGTTTCATTATTCCTATCATAATTGCAATTATCGCCCTAATCGCAATTACTGGAAGTGCATACATATATACAAATAATAAACAAAAAGTTTCAGTTAACGTGGATACATCAGCTGAGGTTAGTACAAAAACAAACACATCAGTTAATGCAAATCTTCCTGTGAAAGCCAACATAAACCTTTCAGTTTCTGGAAACAATCTAACTGTAACAAGTAATGCACATACATCTCAAAATTTATCTTTAAGTCAAGACGCAATTGATGCCTTGGGAATTGTACCTCCTAATCTAAGTAAGTTCATTACAAACATGGATGTAAACTTTGACGGTCAAAACGATGTCGGAGTATTTACTTCAACTGGGTATGCAGGCGTTAATAATTATTATGATTTTTACATCGTTAATAAAAATACAGGGGCTCTTGAAAAGAGCCCTGTATTATATGAAATTTCAAATCCTGGGGTTGATGCAAGTACTAAAACAGTTTTTTCATCCTATCGTTCTGGACCCCAGTGGTATTCTGTGAAATATAAATTTAATGGTTCAACATATGTTAAATCTTCGGAGGCTAAATAGTAATTTACTTTTTTCCCCTCTAGTTGATAGAATAGCTATATGAAAATCATCCTTGCTACCGACCATGCCGGCTTCGCTCTAAAAGAATTTTTAAAAAAGGAGCTTATTAAAGATGGATATGATGTAACTGACTGTGGTGCCGATAAACTCGACCCAGAAGATGACTATCCTGTTCTGATTACTGCCGGATGTAAAACACTTCTCATGGAATTAAAAAGCGATCCAACAGCTAAAGGTATTTTTATTGGTGGATCAGGTCAAGGCGAGGCGATGGTCGCTAATCGTTTTAAAGGAATTCGAGCAACGGTTTATTATGGTGAAGGATTGGTTCCATCAAATGGACAACCAAATGAGATTTTATTTTTATCTCATGAACATAATGATGCAAACGTACTTTCGCTCGGCGCACGATTTATGACAGAAGGACAAGCACTCGGAAGTGTCCTTCTATGGCTTACTAATTGGTCTCATGGTAAAAAAGAAATCGATCCACGTCACTTAAAGCGAATCGCTCTTATTGATGAATTAACCTCATAATTATTTATGGCAGACGTAATCCCCGCAATTCTTCCTACATCACTCGATGACATCCGCACAAAACTCGGCCTCATTAAAGGTGCCGTTGAATGGGTTCAAATTGATGTATGCGACGGAAAACTAACTCCTGAAGCAAGTTGGCCCCATACAAAAAAAGGATTCGACGAATTTCAAAAATTTGTAAATCAACAAGAAGGATTTCCAGGATGGGAAGATTTTGAATTTGAAATCGATTTAATGATTACGGGAACAATCGATGATTTAAAAGTTGCAATTGAGGACTGGGGAAGTGCTGGTGCTGCCCGGGTAATTATTCATCCTGTGATTCACGATCGAATACAGCGGACAGACGGCGACATTATGGAATTATTTGAACACGCTCGCTACTATAATATAGAGGCAGGGCTCGCTCTTCATATCGATTCGGAGCCAATGGATTTTGAACGATCAATCCGCCACGCCGATTTTATTCAATGTATGGGAATCGAACACATTGGATACCAAGGAAATGTATTAAGCGAAGACGTATTCGATACCATAGATAAAGTTTTAAATATGGCGCCCGATGCAATTATTTCAATTGATGGAGGAGTAACACTCGATAATGCCGAACAATTAATTGACGCTGGCGTAACTAGGCTTGTTGCAGGTTCTGCGGTGTTTGGACTAAACAATTATGATTCAAGTGATATGGCCCACCGAGGCCATGAACGTGAATTTAAAGGGGGAATTCCACGAGAAAATATTGAGTACTTACAAAGTCTATAATTTTTTAGTTTTCGATAAGCCCAGTGTCAGTTCATAGACAACTAAATTAAGAGGTTGTATAGTTTTTTTGGTCATAGTCAATTCAAAATCCAACCCCATTTATTGATGTCAAACGAAAGTCGTGGTATCAGTATTCTATTTTCCGCAGCAATTGTTGTTTGCATACTCGCAACTATTGGTCTCTGTGTCGGGATTGTTCTTCTCTTGAAATTTTATCTCACGTCATTCCTGGCGTGGATCGGGATTTTATTCCTGGTAATGGCTATAATCGGGCTCATAGTCATGATAAGTTTCTTTCGAAGTTACATGCAGTAGAAGATCAATTTTCAATTGAGCGCTGAAGGTTCAACCTTCCGCGCTTTTTTAATGCATAAGCTCGTCGGCCGTAGTGATAAGGCTCTTTTCAAACTCTAACTATGTGATATAGTCTTTAAACAAAAAGCTCGTGGAAATGACGTATTTAGCGGCATAAAACAGCTTAAAACAACAATATTTAATCTATATGAAAGCAGATATTCATCCAGCAAATTATCGAAAAGTAGCCTTCAAAGACACAGCAAGTGACGCCGTGTTTATTCTAGGTTCAACAATTGATGCAAAGGAAACAATTAAAGTTGATGGAGTTGAATACCCAATGACAACAATTGAAATCTCATCTGTTTCTCATCCATTCTATACAGGACTTGAAAAGGTGATGGATACAGCAGGACGAGTAGAAAAATTCAAAGCGCGACAATCAAAAACTGTTGCAAAACCAGTAAAAGAAAAAAAAGAGCAACCAGCTCCAAAACCTAAAAAAGAAAAAGTAGAAAAAGCCGAAGTTAAAGAAGCTGAAGAGGTTGAAGTAATGGCAGATGCAGAACCAGCTGTTGAAGTAGAAGTTGCACCTGAATCATCAGAGGAATCAAAAGAAGCGTAGTGACTATAAAAAAGCCATTTCTTTTACAGGAGTGGTTTTTTTATTTCTTGAACACTAATTAAATTAAACTCACTTCAACTTTCTTCATTAAACCTTTACAATATCTTTTATGGATCTTCATCAATCAACTGATACAACTGAAATAGACCCACTTGAATTAACCTCGTACAAAGAAAATCATAAAACGAGTTATTTTGCGTATGAGTACGAACGAATTGATAAAGAAATAAAAGATCTCCTTGAACTTATGGAAGTCGATGTTTCAATGAAAGAAATGGGCGAATCAGAGTTAGCTACTCTAAAAGAAGCTAAAAAAAATATGATCGATCAAATCGAAGCAATTATTGCTAAAGATGCTGATGCTCCTTTTGAATCACCTCGAGAAGTTATTTTAGAAGTACGAGCGGGAACTGGAGGGGATGAAGCTTCCCTATTCGCATTTGAACTTTCTGAAATGTATAAAAACTTTGCTGTAATGAAAGGGTGGAGTGCGCAAAAAATTGAAGGATCTTTATCGGACGTAGGTGGGTATAAAGAAGCATCATTTGAAATAAAAGGTGATGGTGTATATGACGCGCTTAAATACGAAACAGGAGTGCATCGAATTCAACGAATTCCTGATACTGAAAAAATGGGACGAGTACATACTTCAACTGCTTCAGTCGCCATTCTTCCTATTCGAAAGAAAACAACAATCGTTATTAATCCAGCCGATATTGAAATGGAATTTTCACGATCAGGGGGAGCGGGAGGGCAAAATGTGAACAAAGTTGAAACCGCAGTGAGATTAATTCATAAGCCATCGGGAATTGATGTTCGGTCCACATCAGAGAGAAGTCAATTAAAAAACCGTGAAAAAGCAATGTCGATTTTGACTGCAAAACTTGAAATGATGAAGCAAGAAGATGAAGCAAAAAAATTTGCTTCGGAACGATCTCTTCAAATTGGAACAGCCGACAGATCTGAAAAGATTCGAACTTATAACGTGCTTCAAGACCGTATTACCGACCACCGAATTAAGCAGTCATGGCACAATCTCCCTAAAATTATGCTGGGCTATATAGAGCCGATCGTAGACGCTCTTGCGGCCTATGAAAAAGGCGATACAGCCATTGGAACCGATTCTGACGAATAAACCTCTAATTACACCGCACAAAACACTTAAAAACTCATTAAAAGCCTAATTTAGCCCTTTTATCTTGCATTAAAAGGCCTAATCTGTTACTATTTTTCAACCATGACTATTCAAGAAAACATTAGTGAAATGTTTAAAGCAGGAGCCCATTTCGGCTTCGTTCGCTCACGACGTCACCCAACAACTAAGCCTTTTATTTTCGGCGTTAAAAACCGAATCGAAATTTTCGACCTTGAAAAAACAGAACCTCTTCTTTTAAAAGCAGAAGACGTTGTAACTAAATTGGCAGCTGAAGGAAAAACAATTCTATTCTGCGGAGGAAAAAGCGAAGCACGAGGAGCAGTCCGACGAGCAGCTCTTTCAGTAGATATGCCCTTTGTTGCAGGACGATGGGTTGGAGGAACTTTCTCAAACTTTGAATCTATCCGACGACGAGTTCAAAAATATCTTGACCTTACAGACAAACGAGAAAAAGGAGAGCTTTCAAAATATACTAAAAAAGAACGACTATTAATTGATCGAGAAATTGCAAAACTTGAATTGCTTTTCTCAGGATTAATTCCAATGACAAAAATCCCAGATGCTATTTTTGTTATCGATCCTAAAAAAGAACACATTGCAGTAGCCGAAGCTCATAAAATGGGCGTTCCTGTAATTGCACTCTGTGGATCAGATTGCAACCTAAAAGAAGTTAATTACGCTATAGTTGGTAATGACTCATCAGTATCAAGCGTACAATTTTTCGTTGATCGAATTATTGCTGCGTACAAAAACGGATACGCTCAAAAACGAGCAGTAAAATAAATAAACATTCCGTTTCTTATTAGTTTAGTTCGGCTCATTTAAGCAAAAAAATATATGGAAATTTCAAACGATGCAATTAAGGCGCTCCGAGAAAAAACAGGTATTTCAGTAATGCAATGTAAAAAAGCTCTTGAAGAAGCAGGAGGAGATATGGACAAAGCTGTCGAAATTCTTAAAGAAAAAAGTGCAGCAATCGCCCTTAAAAAAGGTGATCGAACTCTGGGCGGAGGAACTGTGTCTGTATACAAACACGCTAATGGATCAATCGGAGCCATGGTCGAACTTTTATCTGAAACAGACTTCGTATCTAATAATGAAGAGTTTAAGAAAATGGCATACGATATTGCAATGCATATTTCAGCAACAAACCCAAAATTTGTACATCGAAGTGATGTTGATGAAGAAGCGTCAAAAACTGCAGACGATGTATTTTACAAAGAACATGTTTTAATGGAACAAGATTTCATTAAAAATCCATCATTAACTATTCAAGGTTTAATTGAAGAAGCAGTACAAAAATTTGGAGAAAAAATTGATGTAGGTCAAATGGCACGATTCGCTATTTTTGAAAAATAAGAATCAATGATTTTTTTTATCGCAATATTATTCTACATCTCGCTTTTTGTTCTTGGGTATTTGTGTATATCGCATGAGCGTCAACTTTTAACACACGATGTGCTTGAAGAAAAAGTACGAATGACTGCCGAAAAAGCGAGACGTGTTGTTAAGTATGCTAATCGAAAAACAATTTGGCTCTTTCTTCATTATGTTTTAGAGAGAACTGAGCAGTTGTTTTTAAGCTTCACTCAAAATATGAAAGAAAGAATGCCAAAGTTAAAGAAAAAGGATAAAAAGTTAGAAAATGAAAGTAGAATAAAAGCCAAAAAAGCAGCTAAAAAAGAATTGCCGAAAGAGTCCGAACATGATAATTTGATGTAACAGATTAGCAGTATAATGCCGCCTTAGCTGTCTTGGTAGATATCAGCAATAGGCGGTAGGAATGTAGAGTTAAGTTAAAACCAAATATGCCGCCTTATGCTGTTTTGGTAGATATGAACGGTACCACGTAGTAAGATAGAAATTCACAATTAAATAATGCCGCCTTAGCTCAGTTGGTAGAGCAACACTTTTGTAAAGTGAAGGTCCCCAGTTCGAATCTGGGAGGCGGCTCCCTAAACGGTATATGTAAAATATACACTCGTTTAAAAACCTATGTCATATCGGAACTCTCCATTTTTTCATGTTGGAAGGGCCAGCGAGCTCAAAGGAAGAGACAGAGCGCTGTATCGCTTTTTTGAAATGGTTCCAGGGCTTCTGGCATGGGGCACAATTTTAGGAACAATTATACTTTCACGCTTCGCTCCAACTGCCGCTGCTATTTTTATCATTATTTTCGATCTCTATTGGTTGATTAAAACAATTTATCTTTCAATGCATTTGCGTCGAAATTGGCGCCGTGTTCGACATAATTTAAAATTGAACTGGACAGAAATGCTTTCGACATTAAAGTACGACCATATTTATCATATGGTAATTTTGCCATTCTATGGTGAAAGCGAAGATCTTCTTTCGAAAAGTATTCAAGCATTAATTGATGGGACAACTGATACAAAAAAAATAATGATTGTGCTTGCGGCTGAAGAACGAAGAGGAGAAGAAGCACAACAAGTTGCACATCATTTAAAAAATAAATTCGAGCATTTATTTTCTCACTTCATTATTACCACCCATCCAAAAGATACTCCGGGTGAAATGCCGGGAAAAGGTTCAAATATTACTCACGCTGCTCGTGATGCAAAAGTTCGAATTTTGGACGCACATCATATTCCGTACGAAGACGTAATTGTTTCAGCGCTCGATAGCGACACAGTGGTGTACCCACAGTATTTTGCTTGTGTTACTTGGCATTTTTTAACAACGGAAGACCGATTTAGAGCTTCATATCAACCTATTCCTTTATATAACAATAATATGTGGGAATCTCCTGCGCTCTCTCGTGTGGTGGCATCATCTGGAACATTTTGGCAAATGGTGCAGCAAGAGCGTCCTGAAAAGTTAGCAACATTTTCTTCACATTCAATTCCATTTAAAACACTTGATGACATAGGGTATTGGCAGGTGAATATGGTATCCGAAGACTCACGTATTTTTTGGAATGCATATTTAGCCTACGACTCAAATTATCGCGTCGTTCCCATTTCATATCCTGTATCGATGGATGCAAACTTGGCGCCTACTTTTTTGGAAACATTAAAAAATATTTATAAACAACAGCGACGATGGGCATGGGGATCAGAAAACGTTCCTTATACGTTATTTGGTTTCGTAAAAAATAAAGCAATTCCAATGCGACGAAAAATTCGAATTGCATTTATTCAGCTTGAAGGGTTTTGGTCGCTCGCAACAAACCCTATAATGATTTTCCTACTGGGCTGGCTTCCGCTTTTAATAGGTGGAAAAATGTTTAACGGAACAGTACTTTCATATAATCTTCCTTTCATAACTCGAAATTTAATGATTCTGGCCATGAGCGGTTTAATAGCATCGTCAATTATTTTTATTTCATTTCTTCCAAAACGCCCCGAAAAATATACAAAGCGAAGACATCTTTACATGGTGCTTCAGTGGGCATTTGTGCCACTCACTATCGTAATATTCGGTGCACTTCCTGGGCTCGATGCTGAAACACGTTTAATGCTTGGAAAATATATGGGATTTTGGGTAACACCAAAGTTCCGTGCTGGAGCTGAAAAAGATTTTGAAAAAAGAATTAACGATGATCAAGAAGGGGAATTAAATAAGCAATAAATAAGATAGAATATCTATATGGAACAAAAGCCAATGTCATATAAAAAACGATTGTTTTTCTTCGGCTTTTTTACTTTACTTTTTCTAATTCTTATTCCAGTAGTTTTACTTTATTCAATGGGATATAGACTTACAAATCTTTCCCTATCTAATTTTACAAATGGTTTTACCGTTTCTCCAACAGGTGGAGCTTATGTGTTCTATTCAAAACCAGGAGCAAATATTTTTGTAGATGATAAATTCGCAGACTCAACCACTTTTTTCAAAAGGGGAGTTTTTATTGAAAATTTGAAAGCAGGCTCATATAATATTCGAGTCGAATATCCTGATTTTAAGAGTTGGCACAAAACATTGCTCGTTGAAAATCAACACGTTGTTGAATCCTATCCGTTTTTAATTCGAAATGAAATTGCAACTACTTCAATTTTTAAATTTAATTCTGTTTCCGAAATGAACGACGGCGTTGTTAATGATGAATATATTAAAACCATTGCATTATTTACTGTTGCAACTACCTCAAATCAAAACTTGATTCAAAATTTAAATCAACTTAATGAAAAATTTACAACTAAAAATAATTATTCAGATACTAATGTGGTTACTGAATATGCCACGTCGACTAAAAAAACAATTTCATCACTTTCAACTTTAAATCAAAACGACGACAAAGAAACTATTAAAGTACTTGATGCCAGAGGAGATATTCAAATCGTGCTTGTCGGAACAACTACTAATCCTTTCGTACATCCAAGTTTAGAAGCAAGATATAAAGGGTCGATTGATAATGCACCCCTTACGTTTTGTTTAAGTGGAAATTTAAACTGTACTAATAAAATTACATTGCTTAACGATGCGTCAGGGCTTGAAACTGCTTCATTTTATTTCGGGCGGGCGGATGTATTTATCTATATTAATAAAAGTGGAATTTTTGTAAGTGAATTTGATTCGCGATCACCACGAAATACATATCAAATTATTTCTAATGAGAATCATGTTGGTGGAAAAGCATTAGATTTTCGAATCAAAGATGGGCAATCAATTGTTGTAAAAGATGGAGACGCCTATTACAATGCACTTATTCAATAATCAGCTATTAATCCATCATCATGAATCAAGCACAAGATACAGAGAGCAATATGAATAAGGAAAAAAATCCAAAAGAGGCTAAGGGTCATCTTCATCCTCACTCCACCGCCCTTGCTGAAGTGTATAAAATTTTTACAGGGTTGGGATTTTCAATTTCTGAAGGTCCTGAAATTGAAGACGAATATCATAATTTTGACGCATTAAACGTGCCTGCCGACCATCCATCTCGTGACATGCAAGATACTTTTTGGCTCAAAAATCATCCATCGATTCTTTCAAATGAAAAAGATGAAACCGGACATCATTTTTTAAATGATAAAAAGCGAACATTACTTCGAACTCAAACTTCGAGTATTCAGGTTCGCTATATGGAGAAATTAAAACATGAGGGAAGAAATCCTCCTTTCAATATTATAGGTGGAGGTAAAGTGTTTCGAAATGAGGCAACTGATAAAACACATGAAGCGCAATTTTATCAAATTGAAGGAATGAGTGTTGGAAAAGATATTAGTGTTGCTACTCTTAAAAGTACCCTTAAAGAGTTTTTTAATTTATTTTTTGGAAATGAAATTGAAATACGTTTTCGACCTAGTTATTTTCCTTTCGTTGAGCCGGGTGTAGAAGTCGATGTTTTGTTTAATGGAAAATGGCTTGAAGTTTTGGGAGCGGGAATGGTTCATCCTGTTGTCCTTAATGCCGGTGGAATTGACTCAAAACTGTGGCAAGGATTTGCTTTTGGAATTGGGCTCGACCGACTCTTAATGATTCGACACAATATTACCGACGTACGAATGCTTTATAGTGGCGATTTAAGATTCATCAATCAGTTTTAAAATATCTCGATACAAACTAAACAGAAATACATACATGAAAATTTCACGAAACTGGCTTCAAACATATTTCGACTCTCAACTTCCGGGGCATGAAGATCTTTCTAATTTATTTACATTCCATTCATGCGAAGTTGAAGGAGTTGAACATGCAAGTGATTTAGATCACGTACTTGATATCAAAGTGCTTCCTGATCGAGCTCATTATTTACTGTCGCACCAAGGAGCTGCGGAAGAAATTTCTGCAATCACTGGGTTTAAAATTAAACCTGATTTTTTAAGACACAATAGAGCTGCTGTTGCAGAAAAAGTTGTAGCAGAAGGGCACATTGATAGCCCTGATATTAAAGTAACTGATGAAGCTTTTTGCTCAAGATACATGTCGCGATTTGTCAAAAACATTATTGTAAAAGAAAGTCCTAGTTGGTTAAAACATTGGCTCGAAGCAGTTGGTGCACGATCTATTAATAATATTGTTGATGCAACAAATTATATTATGCTCGATTCTGGCCAGCCTCTTCATGCATTCGATGCAGATAAGGTAAGGGGTTTAATTGTTGTACGCCGTGCTGAAGCCGGAGAAAAAATAATTACCCTTGATCAAAAAGAAGTGATTCTTTCAATTGAAGATAATGTTATCGCTGACGATGAGGGGCCAATTGCTATTGCGGGTATTAAAGGTGGAAGTAGAGCAGCGGTAGATGAACATACTAAAAATATTATTATCGAATCCGCTCGTTTTCATCCAACTCAAGTACGAAAAACTTCACAGAGAATTGGAATTCGAAACGAATCTTCTAAACGATTTGAAAATGAAATTTCTGAAACACTCGCATCAATTGGAATGCACTGCGTTTCTGCACTTATATTGAGCATGGTGCCCGAAGCGCAGTTTGGCCCAGTTGGCGATGCATATCCAAACATGTTGCCCATTCGAAAAATTTCAATATCTCCTTCTCGAATTACTTCTCTTTTAGGAATGAATCTTTCTCATCAAATAATGATGGAAACTTTGCTAAAACTTAATCTACAAACATCTATATTTAGTGATGAGGAATGGCATATTACCATTCCTCCAGAAAGGTTGGATATTGTGAGTGAACCAGACATAGCCGATGAGATAGGTCGCATTATTGGATACGATAAGTTAGAAAATCTTCAGGTTCAGCCTCTTTTGGGAGAAATTGAAATTTCATCATCAATTTCGGAAGGAATTAAAATTAAGAAATGTTTAATAGATCAAGGTTATGGAGAAGCCTATCTATATACATTTGCTGAAAAAGGGGATATTCAAATTGAACATCCATTAGCATCAGATAAGTCATATACTCGAAATAATATAATCGATGGGTTATTAAGTGTTGCTGAAATGAATGCTCGCAATGCAGATATACTATCGTCCGAAGACGTGCTATTAGAGGCTATTCGAATGTTTGAAATTGGTAAAACATTTAAAGATGGAAAAGAAATATGGTCACTAGCGATTGTTCACCGTCTATTAAAAAAACAAAAAGGAATTAGTGCAAAACAAAAATTAGAGGAAACAATTGAACATATTAGAGAACGAACAGGGTTAGATATTCTTTCAAACGCATCAATTCTTGAAAAAGATTTGACCGCATTTGTTGAGATTTCACTTGATTCATTTTTTAGTAGTAAAGAAGGAAAAAATAACGATGCATTGGACTTAATACAATCACAACCGCTAAAAACAATATCGGAATTTGTTCAATTTAAGGAATTTTCAATCTACCCATTTATTTCTCGAGACGCGGCTCTATTTGTAGAAGAAAATGTAAATGAAGAAGCGGTAAAGGATTTAATCATTTCAAATGCTTCATCAACTCTTCTTCAAAAAGTCACGCTTTTCGATGTATTCGTTAAAAAAAGTGAAGATCCAAATATTGCGGCTAAAAAATCTCTGGCTTATAGGCTCGTATTTCAATCATTTGAAAAAACATTAACCGACGAAGGGGTGTTGGAGATAATGAATAGGGTGTACGAAGCACTAAAAGTAAAAGGCTACGAAATAAGATAAACGAGAAAGTTATTATGTTATAATTTTAGTATGGTTCCTAAAATTTTACTTGGCCTTTACGCATTATTATTTACAATTTGTGCATTTAATCCTGTTGCTCGGGACGTTTGGTTCGTTGAGAATTTAACGGTACTTGCAGTATTAGTGGTTATCGTAATTCTTTACTTTAGAGGAATTCGTTTTTCAAACTTTTCTTATATCCTCATGAGTATGTTTATTTTCATACATACAATTGGGGGACATTATACATTTGCAAATGTTCCTTTTGGATTTATTACTCATCTTTTTGGTTTTGAGCGAAATAATTACGATAGACTGGGTCATTTTTCAGTTGGGTTTTACGCATATCCAATTGCTGAAATATTTTACGCTCGAGGAATTATTACGAAACGATGGGCAGCAATTCTTATGGGTGTTTTAGCAATCGGAGCAATCGCTGCTTGGTATGAAATCTTTGAATGGTGGTATGCAGTTCATTCCGACCCAAGTGCGGGAATAGCGGTTTTAGGCTCACAGGGAGACATTTGGGACGCACAGAAGGACATGTTGTCTGATACTTTGGGTGCGTTTACAGCTGGAGCAGTGGCTCTATTCAGATTTAAAAAATAAGCCTTAAAATATAGGTGAAATACACATATAAGAATTAGGAGTGTTAGGTTTTTTTTGATATAATTAATCTATTAAGCATAAGCAGTTTTAATTCCACTAAATTAGTAATACCTATGGCAAAAGACGATAAAGCTCCAAAAAAATCTGCAAAAGATACATCAGGTCACACATACGACGCTCAGTCGATTACAGTTCTTGAAGGTCTTGAGCCAGTTCGAAAAAGACCGGGTATGTACATTGGTACAACTGGTCCATCTGGTTTGCACCATCTTATTACTGAAATTTTCGACAACTCTCGTGATGAAGCCATGGGAGGTTTTGCCGATCGAATTGAAGTTGCAATCTTACCTGGTAATTACGTACGAGTTGTTGATAACGGACGAGGAATTCCAATTGATATTCATAAACAATCAAAAGTTTCTGCTCTTGAAACAATTATGACAACACTTCATGCCGGAGGAAAATTCGGAGGAGAAGGATATAAAGTATCTGGAGGACTTCACGGAGTAGGAGCATCAGTAGTTAATGCGCTTTCAGAATACACTCAAGTGATTGTTCATAAAGATGGTGGAGTATACATGCAAGAGTACGAACGAGGAAAACGAAAGGCTGCAGTTAAACAAATTGGAAAAACAAAACAACATGGAACAATTGTAATGTTTAAACCAGACATTGAAATTTTTAAAGAAATCGAATTTGCATCGTCTTGGGTTATTTCGCACTTACGTCAACAAGCATATTTAGTACGAGGTCTTCGAATTGCTGTGCTCGATATGCGAGGAGTAAAAGCGTTTGAAGGGGAAACTTCTCCTAAAAAAATTGATACGTTAAACAGCTATTATTTAGAAGACCTTAAAATCGATTGCACATCTCAATCATTTTATTTCGAAGGGGGACTTATTTCACTTATTAAGTTCTACACGCAATCTCAAAAGCCAATTCATAAAAATATATTTTATGTAGAAAAAGGAATCGAAGGAGTGGAATCTGTTGAAGTCGCTCTTCAATATGTTGATGACATTCTTCCTAAAATTCATACATTTGCAAACAATATTTCAACCCCAGAAGGAGGAACTCACTTAACAGGTTTCAAAACCGCACTTACTCGAACATTAAATACATACGGCCGGGCAAATAATTTAATTAAAGAAAAAGAAGAAAACTTTACTGGAGATGATGTGCTTGAAGGACTAGTAGCAGTGGTTTCGGTAAAGCTTCGAGAAATTCAATTTGAAGGACAAACAAAAGCAAAACTTGGATCAGTTGAAGCGCAAGGAGCGGTGGCTACTGTTTTTGGTGAAGCATTTACTGCATTTCTTGAAGAAAATCCAGACGACGCTAAAACAATTGTAGGAAAAGCAGAGCTCGCTATGCGTGCTCGAAGAGCCGCCAAAGCCGCCAAAGATTCAGTGCTCCGAAAGGGAGCACTCGACGGAATGACTCTCCCCGGAAAGTTGGCTGACTGCCAAACGAAAGATGCTTCAGAATCAGAACTCTTTATTGTGGAGGGAGATTCAGCCGGAGGATCGGCCAAAGCAGGGCGAGATCGCCGAACGCAAGCCATCCTCCCACTTCGAGGAAAAATTTTAAACATTGAACGAGCAAGACTCGACAAGCTCCTTGCATCAGAACAAATTCGAAACTTGGTAGTTGCTCTTGGAACTGCTATTGGCGATACATTCGACATTACTAAACTTCGATATCATAAAATTATTATTGCAACCGATGCCGATGTGGACGGTGCGCACATTCGAACATTGCTCCTTACATTTTTCTACCGCTACTACCGACCATTAATTGAAGCTGGCTATATTTATATTGCACAACCGCCACTTTATAAAATAACGAAACGAAAAGAAATTCACTATTTCTATAACGAAGAAGAAAAAAATGTATTTTTATCTAAAGAAGGAGACGATGCATTAATTGCTTCATCAGAAGAGGGAACATTCGATGCGGGCGATGCAACTGACGAAGAAGCAGATAATGCTGAATCTACAGAAGAAGAAACAGCTGGAAAAGGTAAAAAAGCAAAAGGCGACAAAGGCGACAAAGATGACATTAAAAAGAAAGTTAAAATTTCAATTCAACGCTATAAAGGTTTAGGAGAAATGAATGCTGACGAACTCGGAGAAACAACAATGGATATTAAACATCGCGTTCTTCGTCAGGTAAGTGTGATCGACTTTGAAGATGCCGATAAAACAATTGATATTTTGATGGGAAGCGAAGTTGCTCCTCGAAAATCTTTCATTCAATCTAATGCGAAAGCAGCGAACTTAGATGTTTAATGTAAATTAAAATTTGAAATTTTAGACTCAAATAAATAAAAAACTCTCTGGAAGGAGAGTTTTTTATTTTCCAATCTATTAAGTTTAGTTAATAGTTAATTGTTGTTTTATTGTTTGCAGGATTTGCATCTGTTCCATTAAAAGTTACTTGAGCAGTAACAGTTCCGTTTGAAGGATATGCATAGTTATAAGTTCCATCTGAGTTGTATCCACCTGATGAACCGGTTACTAATTTATCTAGTTCGATATCAAATGTTTTTACATCACCTACCTGGAATGAATCATCGTGAACTGCAGATCGGTACACACCGTTTGAATATCCAGAATCTACTCCGTTTACGTTGTATGTAGTTGAGTTTACGGTATATCGATTTCCATTTGCATACACAATGAAACTCCATTTATCTGCACTTTGCCCACCGATATTTGTAATTCTGATTCGAACTGTTCCTCCAGTTCCGCTTACTCGACTTGCATTATTAATAGTTGCTGTAATCGCAAGGTCAGCAGGAGCCCCAGTTGTATGATTACTATAATAAGTAGGATTTGAATTGTAAGGGAATGAATTTGTTTGAGAATAATTTGAGTTTGAAGGATACACAGGAGCAACAGCTGACACTGGATTATATCCAGGGTTGAAGTTATTTCCGTTAATATATCCACCACCTACTGTTGGAAAGTTTCCAACAGTTAATGAGTTATTAGCTCGATTAATATCTTGTGTTTGATTATTTACATCAGCAGTAATACTTCCGTATTGACCGGGCACATATCCTCCAAAGGCAAGTGTAAATAAAACACTGTCATTTGTTTGAAGAGATGGTTGCAGTGCTGAAGTAAAATATGATGAGTTAGGATCGTTTGATGGAAGAGTTCCAGAAACTACCCATCCACCAGTTGCTTTTGGCCCGTGGTTTGAAACGATGAACTGCATTGCAGTTGCACCGTTTACAATTCCAGGATAATTAGGAGCTTGTGAAGAAATATAAGTATTTCCATTTACAAGTGTTCCGTATCCAATCACTTTAATAAACAAGTCAGATGATCCAACTGGTTGATTAGATGTTCCACCATGATGAACTGTTCCTGTCATTCCACCAGTTCCACTTGTTGGAGGAGTTGATGTTCCATGTCCTACTGGGGGAGTAGTTGTTGCCATTGAAGGCACAATTGAAATTGTAGTTGTTCCCATTCCAATCACTTTTAAAGTTGAAGATGAGATGAGAGATACTTTTAAATTGATTGCAGTTTGAGATTGTAATGCGAGGTCAGTATAGAACGGTCGTAGAATTCCTTCATACACAGTTTGATTATTTACTTGCTTAATTGCAAATGGGGGAATCATTCCAGTTCCATTACATGTTACTCGTTCAGAGCTTGATGCAGTAACGAATTCAAAATAGACATTCTTATCACAATCGTAATTAAGAATATATTTTCCTGAAACAGTATTTGTGTGTGTCGTACTTAGTTTAAATGGTTCTCCGGGTCGAACTGTGGGTTTATCACTAGTAACTACAAGAGTAGTTGCTGGTGTATTTGAACTTCCTCCTGTTAATGCTGAAATAGCCCGAGGTACCAATTTAATGATGCCGTAAAGCAACATGAAAGCGATAACTGCGAGCACAACGAATAATACGATACGTAAAACTTTGTATAAAAGTGAATCTTTGTTCATGGGAGTACCATACTATACTTTATTTAAATCGTCAAGTTTTAACAAAAGGCCTAATTGACACAATGTATTTATTATGTTATTAATAAAAAAGAATATTTTCGCAAAATGAACTTTTTAAACTCTGAGTCTGAGATTGAGAGTGTCAAACAGTTCAGTATTGGAGGTTTGTTCAAAGTGATAGGCCTCGTAATATTGTACTTACTGATAGCTACGATTATCATTAGTCTTTTTTACCCGATTATGTTTCGTACAAAAAAGGTGAAACCTGTCGATAATCGTACAAATCAAAATGAAATATTGCTCGTGAAGAAATTCGAGAGCAATAAAGCCTGGGAGCACTAACGTAATCGTTATGTTCACATCCTTAGGCCTGGTCGTAAATTGTAAATTTACCTGACGAGTCTTTAATAAGACGAAACCAATCTATATACTTCATTCAATAAATAATTTAAAATTATTACATACCTTCAATAAAAATATGAAAACAGAATCACTCAACAAATTTTTCAAACCACTCCTTATCTTCATTGGTATTTTTGCTGGTGTCTTTATTTTCACATACGGTGTTTTATACTTCCTCGGAGCCATCCCTGATGAATTTCGTTTTTCAGCAAGTAACCTTACCCCTATTGATAGAATTGAATCTCTTAAAAATGGAGAACAAGGTTTGAACCCTGAAGTACCCAATTACAATAGTGCCGAAATTAATGTGAAGCCAAATAAAATTGTTATTCCAACAATCGGTACAAATTTTGTTATTGAAAATCCTTCATCAACCAATATACAAATACTCGATGAAGCTCTTAAGCGCGGCGCTGTTCGATATCCAACTTCAGGAACTCCTGATCAAGGAAACATGCTTTTATTTGGGCACAGTACTAGTTTTAAAATAGTTAATAATAAGGCGTATCAAGTATTTAATGGATTGAGCTCTCTAAAAAATGGAGATGAAATTTATGTACTTACCGACACAACTCGTTATGTGTATTCTGTGAATAACGTAAAGTTAGTAGACAGTAGAACTGCGCTCGTTCAATTTACAAACGATAAGCACATGTTAACTCTTTCAACATGTAATAGTTTCGGAGAGGAGACTGACAGATATAAAGTTGAAGCTGATTTCGTACGAAGTGAACGAGTATAAATTGTATAGATAGTTCATATATAAAAAGTTGAAATTCCTCAAAACAAGGCATTTTTTCAATATTCAAGTTATTTAGGCGCGGGAAAAGAGATAGATAAGAGTGCTTGACAATTCCTGTAATTGTGATACTATATTCTCATAAAGGTACATTAACAAATAACTTACTTCTCATTCTTGAGAAATTGGTAGTTGAAGAGAAATATGTGGAAATCGAATAAAAAAGGTTTATTTAAGGCTCAAATCTAATATATCAGAAACCCCGTTTAACAAATCTATTTGTTTCTACATATTTCTCTTCAAAACTTCCTGCACACACAACGTGTGCAGGAAGTAAACCAATTTCAATTGGAGAGAATCTCAGACATCCCAACCTACACCCCTCCTATGTCCTACATGAATAATCTGACCGAAAACCCAGGGGCCACTCTGTGGTCTCTCGCCAAGGGGATCTGTTTGATCCTCGTCGTGCTCTTCTTTCTTGGAAGTTGCTCGCTGGGAAGCTGCAGCTATATGCTGTCGCGTCCCGCACAGGTAGTCTACGTGACGCCTGTGCCGAATGTTTCGACCACCGTCGTCGGGCCAAGCATGGCCCAGATCGAAGCCGCCAATCGTGAAAGCGAGAAGCGGCATGAGGAAGCCCTCAAGGCTTCCGAAGCGCGTACCGCGGCGCTCATCGCTGCCCACAAACCTACCCCGATTCCTGATGTACCGATGGTGGTGGTGAGTACTGCTTCGGTTCCGACAGTTGTCGCGCAACCAGCTCGGACGCTGGTAGGGAATCCGGTTGTTGTTGGTGCTCCGGCATCGGCAACACCCCGCGACCCGAAGCTGTCGGGCCACCAAAACAATGATGGCACCTGGCAGTTTAGGAGCAATGAGTTCGGGTTTTTTCCGGACGCAGCCGCGAATACGACGATCCCGTTCGCGATTCCCAGCAAAGGGAAGTTGGTTTGGTGCATGTCCTTCAGTGATAGCCAAGGGGCTGTCACCGACGTAGATATCCTCCCAGGCCAATACATTGCCGGTCGCGAAAGCGACGGTCGCCCTTGGTTCCTGGTCTCGGCGGGCTCAGCTCCAAAACGGATCTTCGGAGCCGGGTGGGTTGCAGCTGACGGCCGGCGTAAGCCGGTTTGCACAGGGATTTCGATCCCTGGTCATCCTCGCGATGGCCAGCGGCACGAAGGGATTCTGGCCATGGTTGCCAGTACCGGGAAGTAAGTTATCAGTCTTCATGTGGATTCAAAGCACATGAATCGCAGCCAAAGGTTTACCCCTTTGGCTGTTTTTTTATTTAAGTATGTGCACGCGGTACTTTAATATTGTCGAACGGACTATCCACAGGTTAACAACATATAATTAATTGACTGAATAAGATTTAGGAATAAGAAAAGCGGCTCCCGTAGGAGCCGCTTGGTTTTAATTTCCGGTTACTTTCCCATGAAAGCATCCGGGTCGAATGTCGGCCGGGGCCGATCACCACGATCGAGGAAAACCTCGATCGGACGGGTGACGTCCCGAAGGACTGTCAGCCGGGGACCCGCCAAAGGAGCAGTTTGCAGGCGGTTTGCCTGCTGGAGCTGCCGAACTTGAGCTTGTCCTTGCTGCACGCAGAGAGAAGGGGCTGGCCGGACAACTGTTGTCCGAGGGCGAACGACTTTTCTGACTGCGGGCTTTGTAGCCTGCCGACGGCAACAAATGCACTGCACTTGCTGCTGCTGCCCGCAATTTGTGCAACACTGGGCTGCTTGAGCGCTGTTTCTAGGCGCTTGAGCGATCGGAGCTCTCTGCACCAACGTGTTACGGGACTGTTGTTGACGCAAGAACTGATCCTGCACCGGTTGAGCAACAATAACGCGTTGTCCAATTTGTTGGTAGCTTGACCCAGTGTTCCGGGGGTTAGCGACCAAGGACGCTACGCTGTAGCGCACTTGTGGTTGAGGGGCAACCCGCGTTGCCACAGCGTAGGACTGATGTACTGGTGCCACCTGGCTAGCCACAGTGTAGGACTGCCTCACTGGGCAGACAGGGGATGCACCGTTCCAACCTTGCGCCTGCGCACTGAAGCTGGAGAAGAAAATCGCCAGGATGGCGATCATACCGAGATTTTTGAATGAGCTCATAGGTTTTGGGCTGGGATACTGAATGGAGGTTGACCAAACTGAAGTTCTGATATATTATACACTATATTGTACGTCTGTCAAGGTAGTATATGGCTCTATTATTAGCCAGTTTGGATCTCTAAATAAAGAAAAAAGGGAGTATTGACAATCATAGAAATATGATGTAGTATATTGTCACTTAGAAAATATTAAAAATTATCACAATTATATGAATAAATTTATCAAAACAATTTCTGCGATAGCTCTTACTGCTATTTTGCTTGTAACACCAACAATTTCAGCTCACGCACAGTGGGACGATTATGGTAGTTACGGTAGTGATCCAGTATGGACTGACTACAATAACAACACTAACAGTGATCCTGCTTGGAACAGTTACAATAATCCAACTACAGATCCTGTATGGGGAGGCTATAATAATTCCTCAACAGATCCTGTATGGAACAGTTATAATAATCCAACTACAGATCCTGCATGGGCAAGTTATAACGATCCTTCAAGCGATCCCGTTTGGAACTCATATAACCAATATACAGCAAATAATCCTACTGACTTTGGCAACGCTGGCTTAGTTGGAGATCACACTGCATCATACGATTGGTCTAACTACGGTACAGTTGGAGATCATACATATTCATATGATTGGAGTAATTATGGAACAGTTGGTGATCATACAGCAGCATACGATTGGTCTAACTACGGT